>JAYGEJ010000196.1:0-6663 GCA_046582425.1 Alphaproteobacteria bacterium | reverse complement strand
CTCTCCATTAATTATTTTAAAAAAAATATTATTTTTATCATAATCTTTAAGCAATTTAAAGTCCTTTTTATTTCCTGTTTTGCTTTTCTGTTAGGCCAGAAATAGACTTTCTTTTTGTAAGTTCTTCCATTATTTCTTCTGGTTTTAAACCAGCTGAATGCCATAGCACCAATAGATGAAAAAGCAAATCCGCAGATTCTTTTATAGTCTCGCCTTTATTCATGCTTAATGCCGCAAGTGACGTTTCTACAGCTTCTTCGCCAAGCTTTTTTGCGCACTCTTTAATTCCTTTAGATAACAAACTTGAAACATAGGAATCGTTAGGAGAAGAATTGGCAGCTCTTTCTTCTATAGTATTCCACAAATCTTCAAGTTTTATAAATTGATTTTTCTCGCTCATTAGCCTTTCCCAAAGATAGCACTATAATATTATTATATGACTATTTATAACCTAGTATTAAGGCCAGCATCTGTCATTGCTTTTCTTGCATCTTTTATTTTAAATTTTCCAAAATGAAATATCGAAGCTGCTAAAACTGCACTAGCTCCTCCTTTTTTTACACCTTCCACTAAATGATTAAGGGTTCCTACACCCCCAGAAGCTATTACAGGAACAGTTACTTTAGAAGTAATCTCTTTTAATAAATCAAGGTCAAAGCCGCTTCCCGTTCCATCTCTATCCATTGAGGTCAATAATAATTCTCCTGCCCCTTTTTTTACTACAAACTGAGCCCATTCTACTGCATCAAGCTTTGTTTCTTTTCTGCCTCCATGGGAATATACCATCCATTTATCTTTAACTTTTTTTGCATCTATCGCCACAACAATACATTGAGAGCCAAATTTGTTCGCCCCTTGTTGAATTAACTCTGGAGAAGATATAGCGCTAGTATTTATCCCAACTTTATCAGCACCAGCAAGAAGCAAGTTTCTAATATCGGATAAGCTTCTTACTCCTCCGCCTACTGTTAAAGGCATAAAACATTGATTTGCAGTTTCTTTAACTACATCTAATATAATGTTTCTATTGTCTGAACTAGCTGTAATATCTAAAAAACATAATTCATCAGCTCCTTGCGCGTCATATACTTTCGCTTGTTCTACTGGATCTCCAGCATCAACTAAATCAACGAAATTTATACCTTTTACAACTCGGCCATCTTTAACATCAAGGCATGGTATAATTCTAGTCTTTAACATCAATTACCTAATATTTTATTACATTCAGAAACACTTAATCGTTTATCATAAATTGCACGACCACTTATAACTCCTATAATTCCTTTTTTTTCTTTACTTTTAATTTCTTTAATATCTTTTAAGGAAGAGACTCCTCCTGATATTATAATAGGTATCTTGGTTTTTTCTGCAAAAGCTAAGGTCTCTTCTAATGCAGGGCCTATTAAAATACCGTCTCTACTAATATCTGTATAAATAATTGCAGAAATATCTACAGATTCAAACTTTTTAACTAAGTCTAAAGCTGAAATTTGTGATTGTTCAACCCAACCCTCAGTAGCAATTTTACCATTTCTTACGTCTATCGCTAAAGCAATTCTTCCTGGATATTTTTCACACGCTTTAATAACTAATTCTGGTTTTTTTAAAGCCATTGTACCTATAATTAGCCTATTTATTCCTAAGCTTAACCAGTAGTCAATAGTTTCAGAATTACGAATGCCTCCGCCTAATTGAATTTTTATATCTACTTTTTTTAAAATACTTTCTACTATCTTTTGATTTACAGGCTTGCCTTCAAAAGCTCCGTTTAAATCAACTAAGTGAAGCCATGAACAGCCAGAATCATAAAATGATTGTGCTCTAGCTACAGGGTCTAAATCAAAAACAGTGGACTGTAACATATCTCCTTGTTTTAGCCTTACGCACTTTCCATCTTTTAAATCTATCGCAGGAAAAAATATCATTTATTTCTATCTATACGCTTATGGTAAAAAAAGCCAGGAACAGCTTTTTCTTTAACAATATGATATGCAGGAAGAGTTCCCCATCTTGTATAGCCAGCATTCTCATACAAACTTATCGCTCTATCTTGTGTTTTTCTAACCTCTAATAAAACTTGGCTAAAGCCACTTTTATAAGCTAATTCCTCTCCTGCCTCTAACAATAATCTAGCTAAACCATGTCCTCTTGCCCAAGGAGAGACAAAATGAGTATCTATGCTTGCAGAAAAAGATGAGGCTTCATTACTTTTATTTGGAAATACTAATTGAAGAGATGCAGCAACTGCTCCCTCAAAACTTCCAATAAAAAGGTTTCTTTGTGGCATTGCAAGTACTCCTTTCCAATAATTTTCTAAATTTTGTCTGGGAGGAGGTTTAATCCAGCTAAAACCAATGCCCTTTTCAATAGCCTCTTCTGTCGCTTTACAAAGTTCTTGTAATTCGCCCGCGCTAAACTTTTTAATTAAGTTTACTGATAGTTTTTTATTCTTATTTATCATGGCATCCATTCTAAAAAGTTTTTTATAAATTGAATTCCTGCAATTTGGCTTTTTTCTGGGTGAAATTGCGTTCCTAAAATATTATTTTTTAAAACTATTGACGTTATATCCCTTCCATAGTGAGTTTTTGCAAGGATAAAATCATTATCTTTTACATTAAACTGATAAGAATGTACAAAATAAAAGTCCTCATTTTTTTTTATATCTTTTAATAATGGGTGAGCAGAATCGAAGGATATGGAATTCCAGCCCATGTGAGGTATCTTAATACTGATATCCGAGGTTTTTATAGAATTTACCTCTCCATCAATCCATGCTAGTCCTTCTGTATGACCATACTCTTTACTATAGTTTGCTAATAATTGCATTCCAACACAAATACCTAAAAAAGCTTTATTTTCTTCAAGAACCTTTTTTGTTAAAATTTCTAACAAGCCTGATTTTTTTTCTAGTCCCTTCATGCAATCTGCAAAAGCACCAACGCCTGGTAAAACTATTTTTTCTAACTCATTTAGCTCTTTAATATTATCGATTACTTTAATATGTATTTTTGGCGAAACTAAGCTTGCTGCTTTTTCAAATGACTTAAAAACAGAGCGGATATTTCCCGACCCATAATCTATTATTCCTACACGCATTATAAATATCTCTCTTACTAACCGTCTTTTCTTAAAACACCCTTAGTAGAAGGCACCCTGCCAGAAATTCTTGGGACTAATTGAACGGCATCTCTCAAAGACCTTGCTAAGCCTTTATAACAAGACTCAATAATATGATGATTATTTGTTCCATAAAGGTTTTCTACATGAATATTTGCGCCCAACGATTGTGAAAATGCTTGAAACCATTCTTTAAAGAGCTCTGTATCCATTTCTCCTAATCTTTTCTGCGTGAAAGCTACTTTCCATACTAAGTAAGGACGGCCGGATAAATCGATAACTACTCTTGTCAAAGTTTCATCCATAGGGATATGTGCATTTCCATATCTATTAATTCCTTTCCGTTCCCCTAAAGCCTTAGATATTGCATCTCCTAATACATAACCAGAGTCTTCTGTAGTATGGTGATCATCTATATGTAAGTCGCCTTTAGCTTTTAATGTGACATCGATTAAACCGTGGCGTGATATTTGCTCAACCATATGGTCAAGAAAGCCTATTCCTGTTTCAATTTTTGCTATACCAGTTCCATCCAAATTAACTACTGATGAAATTTTAGTCTCTTTTGTATTTCTTTCTACTTTTGCTTTACGCATCTATTGATCCTATAACTTGTTTTAAGGCCACCTAATAATATAATAGTTTGTTTCTTAGTCATAATTAATATTTTATTTCTTTATATTTTTTAATAAAACATATAAAGCTCCTTCTCCTCCATCGCGCGCAGTTGCCCAAGATGTCATCAAAATCACTTCTCTTAAAGGAGAAAGATTAAGCCAGCGAGGAACTTCTTTTTTTAAAACTCCTTCTGCTCCGGAAGCGCCCAATTTTTTACCCGTTATAATAAGTAATGCTCTTATATTTCTCTTATAGCACTTTATGATCTCTTCATTCAAATAATTATGGGCTCCATACTGAGTATACCCATGCAGGTCATATACTTTTTCTGGTCTAAGTTTTCCCTTTTTTATATCTTGTGCTTGTTTCAAAGATATACCCGTAGGAATTTCTTTAGGGTCTAGTATTTCTAAATTGCTCTTAACATTAACTAAATCTGGTTGCTTCTTATTTTTTTCTTTTATGAATATGCTTTCTTTTTTATTGCCCTCTTTAATTGGCTGCTTTCTATGAGGCTTAATAATCTCAGGTTTATTATTAAAAATTATTCTATTTGTTTTTTCATATTTTTTTGTTCTATTTGAAACAGTTTCCCATAAATCCTTATCTTCGTCCGAAAAATTATTATTTTTATCTTTTATCATTTTATAACTTCTTCAAAATTATTTAATATAAAAGCTTATAAATATTTTAAATTTAATTAAAAATTTCTTTTTTATAAGACATGTCCAAAATATTTTTTCTGCTTAAGTCATTAACATTTTTTTCGCCAAGAAAACCTATACTTTCATCAAGAGAATCTCTCATTATTTCAAGACACCTTGTAACACCTTCTTTACCATTCGCTCCTAGACCATATAAAAATGGTCTTCCTATTAAGACTCCGTGTGCACCTATACATAAAGCCTTGCAAATATCTTGTCCGGACCTAATGCCTCCATCCATATATACTTCCATTTTTTCTCCCGCCTCATCTACTATATAAGGAAGAGCAGAAATTGATGAAAGAGCGCCATCCAATTGTCGCCCACCATGATTAGAAACTATGATCCCATCATAACCTAATTTAACCGCTTTCTGAGCATCGTTTGGATCCAAAATTCCTTTTAATAATATTTTACCTTTCCATTGATTTCTTATCCAATCTAAATCATCCCAGGAAAAAGTAGAGTCAAACTGTTCTGCAATCCATGACCATAAAGCACCGCTATCTGTTACCCCTTCAGCATGGCCTACAACATTTGCAAAAAAATGTCTTTTTGCCCTTAACATTCCTAATGCCCATTTAGGCCGAGATAGAATTTGTTTAATATGAGAAAGATTAAATTTTGGAGGCGCTGAAAGACCATTTCTAACATCCGCATGCCTCTGGCCTAAAATATTTAAATCCATAGTAATTTGTAAAACATTACATCCTACTGATTCAGCTCTAGCTAATAAATTGGAAATAAAAGCTTTATCTCTCATAACATATAGCTGAAACCAAAAAGGTTGTGTTGTTGCCTTTGCAACATCCTCAATAGAACAAATACTCATTGTAGACAGAGTAAATGGAATACCAAATTCTTCACTAGCTTGCGCTGCCAAAATTTCTCCATCACGATGTTGCATTCCACAAAGGCCCGTAGGAGCTAAGGCTAAAGGCATAGAAACTTTTTTTCCTAAAAAGTTTTTAGATAAAGATCTGTTTTCAATATTTACTCCTACCCTCTGTCTAAATTTAATATTGGAAAAATCATTTTCATTTGCTTGATATGTTTCACCAGACCATGAACCAGAATCCGCATATTCATAAAACATTTTTGGCACACGTTTCTTCGCCAAATTTTGAAGATCATCGATACTTAAAATATTTTTCATTAAAAGCTTATTCCCTAAAACCATTTAAACAAGAATGAGCTTTATATCTTATATGAAAGATTAAATAAAGAATACTCTAAATTAAATAAAAAAAGGAGCATATAAAAATATACTCCTTAAATTATAATAAAGTTTAAACTTGTATCTAATAGTCTACCACATAGCTGTCGGATGACCAATAGACCCTGTTGCACCAACTATTGGCACAGGGTTGTATACATAAGCAAACATATAAACGCCAGCATCAACTAGTTTACTAGTATTTAAGTTTTCTTGGTTGATAATTCCATGGCGTGTTTGTAAGTATTGATGGACGCAGAAAACACAATCTGGGTCTTCGTTTGGAACTGCATCACCAGGCCACGTATCAAAACCAGTCACTCCTGCATTCCCATTTGCTATCCATCTAGCTACTTCCATTCCAATTCCTGGACAGCCACTATTGTATTTAGCATTATCTACTACCCAATATTGATCCCAACCAGTATGGAATAAAATTGCATCACCAGGCATCATTTTATAGTCTGACATTCCTTGAGCTTTAAGTGCTGCTTTAACATCGGCCATTTTAATCATATCGCCGACTTCCATCACTTCAACTCCACGAATAGCTGCAATATCTAGAAGAATGCCTCTAGCTATAATTGGATTAAGATGTTCTGTACCAAGTTTAGCTAAACCATAAGCTCCATTCATTTCTTGAACTGTGATGCCATTATACCAACGCATCTCATTTTTATCGCCGTCTGCACCAACTTGAACACCGATATGCCCTAAGCCATCAAACTGTGTTCCAGCTTGTCCAATTTCTGTCGCAAGGAATTCATCATTCCACATAACTTTATTTGGGCCAAAGGCTCCGCCGGTAGGCGCACCTGGAATACGTAATACAAACTTACGTGCTCCAAACATTGGTTGACTTGCTGTATAAGGGTGTCCTAATTGCATAGTATTGCCTTCTTTAACCATAGCCAAAGCTCTTTTTACAACTTCAGGTTTTTTATACCAATTAGTTGAGCCCGCTTGATCGTCAGCACCCCAAATAGGATGCGGCCACCATTTTTC
>JAYGEJ010000156.1:0-12809 GCA_046582425.1 Alphaproteobacteria bacterium | reverse complement strand
ATGGCAAAAGCGAAATATAGTGCTATGAGGGAAAGAAGTGTAGGTTTAGGTGTTATGGGATTTCAAAGTTTCTTACAGAAACGAAACGTTCCTATTGAATCTGTAACAGCATTGTCGTGGAATAAAAAAATATTTAAAGATATTAGAGAGCAAGTAGATTTAAGTTCAAAAATTTTAGCTAAAGAGAAGGGCGCATGCCCTGATGCAGCAGATTTTGGCATAGAGGAAAGGTTTTCTAATAAATTAGCTATAGCTCCAACTGCTTCTATTTCTATAATCTGTGGAGGAGCCTCTCCAGGAATAGAACCTTCTGCAGGAAATTCTTTTGTTCAAAAAACTTTATCAGGCTCTTTTAATGTTAGGAACGCTCACCTCAAGAAATTATTGTCTGAAAAAAATATGGATACTGATGATATTTGGTCTTCGATTACAACTAATAAAGGCTCTGTCCAGCATTTAGATTTTTTAAGCGACCATGAAAAAGATGTATTTAAATCGGCTTTTGAGGTTGATCAACGTTGGTTAATAGACCTAGCTGCACAACGTACACCCTATATTTGTCAATCCCAATCTTTGAATGTTTTTATTCCTGCTGATGTCCATAAAAAAGATCTACATCAAATTCATTTTCAAGCATGGAAAAAAGGAATAAAAAGTATGTATTATTTGCGATCTATGTCAATTCAACGTTCAGATGTAGTTTCAAATATGGGTCAATCAACGAATAATGTCTCAGACCAAGAAAATACAAATGATTATGAAGAATGTCTATCATGTCAATAAATATCAATTATAAAATATAAATAATACGGAGTTATAAGTAATATGTCACTTTTAGATTCAGAGCCTGTATACAAACCTTTCCATTATCCATGGGCTTACGACGCATGGTTACAACAACAAAGAATACACTGGTTGCCTGAAGAAGTTCCTTTAGCGGATGACGTTAAAGATTGGAATAAAGTACTAACAGATAAAGAAAGAAATCTTCTAACACAGATATTTAGATTTTTTGTTCAGGCTGATGTTGAGGTTAATAATTGTTATATGGGTCATTATTCAAGAGTATTTCAACCTACTGAAATAACTATGATGTTAGCGGCATTTTCTAATACGGAGACTATACATATTGCTGCTTATTCATATTTGCTTGATACTATCGGAATGCCTGAAACTGAATACGAAGCATTTATGCATATTAAAGAAATGAGGGATAAATATGAATATATGCAAGGCTTTAATGTAGAATCTAATATAGAAATAGCAAAAACTCTAGCAATGTTTGGTGCCTTTACAGAAGGTCTTCAACTTTTTGCTAGTTTTGCAATACTTTTAAATTTTCCAAGGTTCAATAAGATGAAAGGAATGGGACAAATAGTTACTTGGTCTGCAAGAGACGAAACTTTGCATACTAACTCCATTATAAAGCTCTTTCATACTTTTTTAAGTGAAAACCCTGATGTCAAGAGAGAAGAGTTGGCAAAAGATTTATATGTTGCTTGTGACACAGTAATTCAGCATGAAGATGCTTTTATTGATAGAGCTTTTGAATTAGGAGGCGTAGAAGGTTTGGATGCAGAAACTGTTAAAAAGTATATAAGATATATAGCTGATAATAGACTAGCTCAACTAAAAATGGATCCACTGTATAATATTGGTAAGAACCCTCTTCCTTATATGGATGATATGTTAAATGCTCTTGAACATACTAACTTTTTTGAAAATAGAGCTACAGAATATTCACGTGCTGCCACTCAAGGCAGTTGGGAAGAAGCTTTTGTCTAATTAAAAAATATATAATCTAATTTGAATGAATTTTTGACCATACCTTGTTAGGTGTTGCTGGCATGTCGATATGCTCAATATTTAAAGCATTAACTAATGCATTAATTACTGCAGGAGGTGCTCCAATTGCTCCAGCCTCTCCCGCACCCTTTATTTGAAGTAAATTTGTCTCACAGGGAACCATGTTCCAACGAATATCTACATTAATTAAATCTTCTGCCCTAGGTAAAGCATAATCCATGAAAGAACCTGACAATAATTGTCCATTTTCGCTATCATATACAGTATTTTCGAAGATAGCTTGGCCAATACCTTGAGCTATTCCACCATGAACTTGTCCAGCAAGCATATTGGGGTTAATAACTAATCCAAAATCGTCTACAACTGTATATTTTTTTATTTCAATTTGACCTGTATCTTTATCTACTTCTAATTCACATATATGGCAACCATTTGGAAATGTATAGTTAGGAGGAGTCCACTGACTAGAAATTTTAATTGGCTCATTGCTCTCTTTAGCGAGGTCTTCAAGACTAATTGTTAAGTTTGTACCTTCTGCTAAAAAAATCCCTTCTTTATATTCTAAAGTACTCTCATCTATATTTAATTTTTGAGCTGCTATAGATTTTGCTTTGCTAATAATATCTTGTGAAGCAACTTTTATAGCTGCACCCCCCACAGGAACTGATCTGGATCCCCCTGTTCCTGCCCCAAAAGCAATTACATCAGAATCTCCTTGAATAACAGTCATATTTTCAGGCCCTATTCCTAAATATTCACATAATATTTGTTTATATGCAGTTTCATGGCCTTGTCCATTAGATTGAGTTCCAATATGTAAAGTAATATTTCCATTTTTTTCTAAAATAATAGTAGCTTCTTCAGGTCCTCCTCCAGAACAGGCTTCAATATAAGTTGATAGACCAATACCTCTAATTTTATTATTTTTTTCTGATATTTTTGCTCTATCTTTAAAACCTTCCCAGTCTGAATCTTTAACAGCAAGTTCCATATTACCTAAAAAATCACCAGAATCATAAGTGTGGTTTAAAGCAGTCTTATAAGGCATTTCTGCACTAGGAATTAAGTTTCGTCTTCTAATTTCTATTGGCCCTAACCCAGATTTCATTCCAGCTACATCCACTAATCTTTCAATTACAAATGAAGCTTCAGGTCTACCTGCTCCTCTATAAGCATCAATTGCAGGAGTATTTGTAAAGACTCCTTTAACATTTACATATATTGCTGGAGTTTTGTAACAACCTGCTAACATTGCCGTACCTGCTAAAGTAGGAATAAATATAGCAAAATTAGATAAGTAAGCTCCCATATTAGCAATTGTATCTATTTTTATTCCTAAAAATATTCCTTCTTTATTTAATGCTAATTTAGCTTTTGTAATATGGTCTCTTCCATGCGTATCAGATAGAAAAGCTTCACTTCTATCAGAAACCCATTTTACAGGTCTACCAACTGTTTTTGACGCAAATAATGAACAAATATATTCGGGATAATTAAAAATTTTCATACCAAAACCGCCACCTACATCAGTTGTTATAACTCTAATTTCATTAGGCTCTATATTTAAAACATTAGAAATTCTATCTCTAAGACTATGTACTCCCTGAGATGAACACCTTAATTCATATCTACCGTCTTCATTATTATAGTTAGCAACTGCTCCTCTAGTTTCCATAGAATTTGGAACAATTCTATTATTAATTAACTCAATTTCTACTATTGAGTTGGCTTTTTTGAAGGCATCTTCTACTTTATCTTTTTCACCCATCTCCCAATCAAAACATAGATTATTTTTAGTATTTTCCCAAACTTGTGGTGAATCATCTTTAATTGCTTCTTTACAGGAAGTAACTGATGCAATTTCTTCAATATCAGCAAATATTAATTCTGAAGCATTTTTTGCTTGTTCTATACTTTCAGCAATTATTATAGCTATTGGGTCTCCTACATGCCTAACTTTATCAATAGCAATTGCGGATCTTTCTGGAGTATACATATCAGAATCATCTTTATTTTTTGCTTTAAAATTAGTAGGCATATCTTTTATGCCTGCTTCTCTTAAATCTTTACCTAAGAAGATATTAATGACTCCAGATGAATTAAGTGCATCATCTATATCTATACTGTTAATTATACCGTTAGAAATATTAGACCTTAATACATACATGTAAGTTTGATTTTCTAGTGAAATATCTCCTGTATATAAACCTTTACCAGAGATAAACCTTATATCTTCATCTCTTAGTACAGGTTGTCCTATTCCAAATTTATTCATTATTACCTCTTTAATTCCTTTATATCAGACATTAATATATCATAAACCTTAAATAATAAAAATATTAAATTTAGAGTATTTTGACATTGAAAAAAATTAAAATAGAGTTTTTAAGTAATTTTATTATAGTAGAGCTTGATAATACAGATACGGCAAAAAAAATATGGGATGCATGTCCCATAAAGTCTGTTACTAATACATGGGGCAAAGAAATTTATTTTGAAACAGGTGTTAAGGCAGTAAAAGATAAGTCTGCGAAAGATATAATTAATTTAGGTGAAATTGCTTTTTGGGTTGAAGGTTCTTCTATTGCTATTGGATTTGGAGCTACTCCTGTATCTAAAGCAGAAGAAATACGTTTAGTAACTAAAGCAAATATTATTGGAAATACTAAATCAGATTTAACTATTTTAGATGTGGTTAATTCTGGAGAAATTGTTATAGTAGATCGTGTTTATCAACCAAGGAATATATTATGACAAAAAAAGTAGATTTTTATTTTGATTATGGAAGTCCTGCTACCTATTTAGCATGGACTCAAATAGATAAAATAATACATGATGCAAATGCAGAACTTAATATGATTCCTATGTTGCTTGGAGGAGTATTTAAAGAAACAGGTAATTCTTCGCCAGCTTTTATACCTGCTAAAAGTAAATGGATGAATAAAGATTTGAAAAAACATGCTGAAATCTACAGAGTAGATTATAATTCAAATAGTTTTTTTCCAATAAATACGCTTAACTTAATGCGTGGTGCTATTGCTGCTAAAAAAATGAATATTTTTGAAAAATATTCAGATGCTATTTTTACTGGTATATGGGTAAAAGATGTTAATTTAGGAGATATTCCTATTCTCCAGGATTATTTGAATAAAAATGGTATTGATACTAAAGAATTATTTAATTTAGTTCAGTCAGATGAAATTAAATCATCATTAATAGAAAATACGGCACAAGCAGTTGAAAAGGGTGTTTTTGGCGCACCAACATTTATAGTAAATAATGAATTGATATTTGGCCAAGATCGTTTAGAATTTTTAAAAATAGCATTAAAATAAAATATTTTTTTTTATGTATTGTAAATTTAAGTCAGCGTAACTATTTATATATATATGTATTATTAATATGTAAGCTTAAGGAATAATAATGAATAGAGATTTTCAAAAAAAAGCAGATTTTAAAATAGGTGAAATTGTAAAACATCGCTTGTTTTCATTTAGAGGTGTTATATTTGACGTGGACCCTGAGTTTATGAATACTGAGGAATGGTATGCTTCTATACCCGCTGATATGAGACCTAAAAAAGATCAACCATTTTATCATTTGTTTGCAGAAAGTGAAGAAGGTCCCTATATAGCTTATGTTTCCCAACAAAATTTATTAAAAGATGATAGTCAAGAACCCTGTTTACATCCACAGATAGATGTAATGTTTAATAATATAGGTGGTGATTATGTTCTAAAGAAAGAGAATATTCACTAAAAATTATTTACTCTTGTTCTTCATCCATGGGGCATCTGGAGAATTTGCATCTCCTATATCTATAGGTTTTTTGCTATCTTTATCCGTACTTTTCCATCTTAATATATTATTTTTAGTAATAACTTTACCTATTAAATAGGCTAAAAGCACACAAAATATAAGTGTTAGAATTCCCATTATTGGATGATAGCTCATATAAATTCCTTAAGGTTAATAATTTATTATAAATTGAACGGAGGATAATTCAAGTTTTTAGGTGATAAAGTAAATACTTCATATCCTGATGAAGTAACACAAAGAGTATGTTCAAATTGAGCAGATAGTGTTTTATCTTTAGTAACTGCTGTCCAACCATCAGAAAGAATTTTTATATCATATTTACCAATATTTATCATTGGTTCTATGGTAAAAAACATACCTTCTTTTAATACAATTCCTTCATTTTTTTTTCCATAATGTAAAACACTAGGGCTATCGTGAAAAACTCTTCCTATACCGTGACCACAAAAATCTCTAACTACAGAATATCCTTTTTTTTCAGAAAAACTTTGAATAGCATGCCCTACATCTCCTAGTGTTGCTCCAGGCTTAACTTGTTCTATTCCTTTCCACATAGCTTCAAAAGTAGTTTCTACTAATTTGATAGCCTTTACTCCGGGTTTTCCTACCCAAAACATTCTACTAGTATCTCCATGCCATCCATCTAGGATTACGGTAATATCAATATTAAGAATATCACCATTTAATAAAACTTTATTTCCAGGTATTCCATGACAAATTACATGATTTATAGAGGTGCAAATTGATTTTGGAAAACCCTTATAATTTAATGGAGCTGGTGTAGCTTTATTTTTTATAATAAAGTTATAACATTTTTTATCCAGAAGTTCTGTTGTAACGCCAGGCACTACAAAAGGTGTAATATAATCTAGTACTTCAGCTGCAAGTTTTCCTGCTTTTCTCATAGAAATTAAATTATTTTTGTCATGAATCATTACACCTGTCTCTTGATCTAAATACATTTTTCTTCCAGTAAATTACTTATTGCTTAATAGTTGAATGTTTTTTCCAATATTTATCGCATCTACGTTTAAAATAGTATCAATACAAATAACTTCAACTCCTGCTTTTAAAGCACTATAAAATTCTCTAGCATATATTTCATCTATGTCCTCAGCAATTTTAAAAAATTTACAATCATTTCTTTGAATTAAATAAAGCATTACAGCTCTTTGCCCAGATTTTGCTACCAAAGACAATTCTCTTAAGTGTTTAGCTCCTCTTGTTGTAACTGCGTCAGGAAACTCAGCAACTCCTTCTTCTCTCGAAAGATGAACGTTTTTTATTTCCACATAACAATCTTTTTTATGAGTATCTTGAAGAAGTATATCAATTTTAGAATTAGTACCATATTTTACTTCTCTTTTTAAGTCAGCATAATTGCTTAGTTCTTTGATTTTATTTTTTATAATTGCTTCTTGAACAATTTTGTTTGGGTGATGCGTATTTATACCAATTATAGTTTTTTCTTTTTGAGCAAGTTCCCAACTCCATTTGAGTTTTCTTTTAGGATCATTACTTTTTGATAGCCAAGATGTAATTCCTTCTTCAGTTACGCCAAGCATTGCACCAGTATTTGCGCAATGTGCGGTAACTAATGATCCATCTTCTAAAATGTGATCACTGAAAAATCTTTTATATCGCTTTATAAATTTAGCTTTGACAAGTTTACTAGAGAAATCCATATAATATATTATATTGTTTAAGAAAAAATGGTCTACACTTATTTAATTATAAAGGAATATTATGAAAAATAATGATATAAACAGTTTATCTTCAGCATGTATTTTAGTTATTGGTAATGAAATTCTATCAGGTAGAACAGAGGATAAAAATATTAATTTTATAGCTAAAAGATGCGATAAGATCGGTGTTAGTGTTAATGAGGTAAGAATTATACCTGATGAACCACAAATTATAAAAGATACAGTACTTACTTGTCATAAAAATTTTGATTATGTGTTTACTACTGGAGGCATAGGGCCAACTCATGATGATATAACTACTGAATGCATAGCTAGCGCTTTTAAACTCGATGTAGAAATTAATCCAGAGGCGCTAATTAGACTAAAAAAACATTATAAAACATTAAAAGTTGAACTAAATGAATCAAGAATAAAAATGGCAAAAATTCCTAAGGGAGCATTATTGATTGATAACCCTGTTTCGTCTGCACCAGGCTTCATCGTAAAAAATGTATATGTTTTACCAGGTGTTCCTAAAATTTTACAAGCAATGTTTAATGGTTTAGAGGATAAAATTAAGGGAGTAACAAATATTATTTCTAAAAATATTATTGTTCATAGTCCTGAAGGAGAAATAGCAGATTTTTTAGAGATCATTCAAAATGATTATAAAAATGTAAGTATTGGATCTTATCCTTATTTTAGACCTCCAGATGTAGGGACAAATGTTGTATTAAGGTCTATTAATAAAAATTTAATTAATGAAGCTTTTATTGCAATTTGCGCAAAATTAAAGGAATATAAAATTCAGTTTGAAGATACATGAGTATTAATGGGAGGAAATTATGGGTAATACAAATTCAAATACAGTTCCAGAAAATTTAAAAAAGTTGGAAGCTTTATATGAAAAATTAGAAAGAGATCCAAATTTAGAAAAAGCATTTTTAACTGATAAGAAAAAATTTTTGGAAGATCACGGTTTTAATGAAGAAGAAGTAAATAATTTAATAAATGATCTGCAAAAAGAAAGAATTGCTGAATTGTCATCGGTTCTTAAAGAACAAGAAGAAAAATTAAATTAGTATTTATTATCTTTATTAAGAATGTTCATAAATTTATAAGGCAGCTTCATAAATAGATACTGCATCCTTTAAATTTAATTCTCTAGGATTATTTACTAATAACCTTTGTTGTTTCATAGCGTCTTCTGCTAATTTGGGAATATCGTTAATACTAATACCTACGTCTTTTAGGTATTTAGGTATTTTTAAATCAGATATTAACTCTTCTATGCCAATTATAAAATTATCCATTGTAATTTTTTTTCCAATTAATTGTGGTAAACAATCTGCTGCAATTTCACAATACATATCTTCTGCTTTTAGGCTGTTAAATTGCAAAACCTTAGATAAAACTAATGAATTAGATAAACCATGAGGAACATGAAATTTAGCTCCAATTGGATAAGCTAAAGCATGGACTGCAGCACATGGAGCATTAGCAAAGGCCATACCAGCTAACATGGAGCCTAGTAACATATTTTCTCTAGCTATTCTATTATTAGGTTCGTTTACTGCTATTCGTATATTTGATCCTAATAGACTTAGAGCTTTCTTTGCAAGAGAATCAGATATCGGATTTTTTTTAATTTTAGTTGTATATGCTTCAATTGCATGAACCATAGCATCTATTCCAGAATAAGCGGTAATATTAGCAGGCAAACCTAGAGTTAAATCAGCATCCAGAATTGCATAATCAGCATAAAGTAAAGGGTCTACTATTCCCATTTTTTGTTCACTTTGAAGAGTAAAGATAGCTATCGGAGTAAGCTCAGAGCCAGTACCTGCTGTAGTTGGTATTTGTATAAGTGGAGATCTTTTATTAACTAATTTATTTACTCCATAACACTCAGAAATAGAAATTTTATTAATGCTGAAATATGATACTGCTTTAGCAACATCCATAGAACTTCCACCTCCAAATCCTATTACGCCATCAGCACCAAAATCATCAAATAACTTAACAGCGTCAAAAATATTGTGTTCTGGTGGATCTGCTAATACATCCTTATACACATATGTTTGTATATTATTTTTCTCTAAGGTTTTTTTTAATTTTTCAACTAAACCTATTTGAAATAAGCCTTGATCAGTTACAATAATTGGTTTTTTAATATTTAGTCTATTGCATACTTCTGGCAAAACAGAAATTTTACCAAGACCGGATTCTATAGATGGAACTGTTTGAAAACTTATACTCAATATTGCATTCTAGCATTAAAAGATAATTTTTCTAGCAAATAAATATATAAATATAATTTTTTAAACCTTAAATAAGTTAGTTATTTAAAAGCTATAGGGGAAGAGTATTATATTTCTCTATATCATCTAAAAAAGATGAGTGGTCAAGACGCATAAGAAGAGAAGGAGACTTTAGAGCGCTATCAGGTGTACGGTGAAGAATTCCTTTTTTCCCTCCTTTAAATATTGATACATCCCATGATTTTATATACATGCGCTTTTCAGCATTTTTTAATATTTTATTATTTCCTTCGCCTCTAACATAAGCATTATAATCAGCATTATCATAAGGAAGCCATTCAGTTCCTTGTCCAAAATAAGTAATAAGTAGACGCATAGGAACATTATCAATATGGTAGCGAGTACAACCACGAGATGTCCCAAGAAAAAAACTAATAGAGTTGCTCTCTAAAATAGTACAAAAAATATTACACATTTTAGCCATATCATTTAACCAATAATTATAAAAATTATTATCTAGTGAATTAATACAAATATTTTTTTCAAGAATAGCTCTAATATCATTTACACTACTTTGTTTAAAAACTTTTCCACTGGCAATAAATGGTTCACGTATAAGATTCTTAAAAAAAATATCAGATTCTTTTGGTATCTCTCTTTCTGCAATAGTTAGATAAGATTTGGCTGTAGAAAAATTGGACGGATTATCTAAATCCATTTTTTTAAAAGAAGACATAATTTGCAATATTGCAATAATATTGCATTTATGCAAATTTTACTTTTATATAAGTTATAATATTATCTTAGGCGCAATAAAGGCAAAGAATAGGCCTATCAAAAAAATTATTAAAGAAAATATATATATATATTTATTAATAATTTTTAATTTAGTACACATTTTAGCTGCAATTGGGTCAGTAGGACAAGCCGCGTTTCTATTGTTCCATAACATATAACCACTGGTCAATAAAAGAACTCCTGCAATACTAAATACATATACTTTATATTTAGATAAAAATATTAATTGAGGAAAATTAGATACTATACCAGCAAGAATTGCTCCTGCACCTAAGCTTACCATTAAAGCAGGTAAGGCGCAGCAGAATAATGTGCCAACAGATGTAAATAAACTAATTAAGGGAAGGATAATATTTTTTTTAGATTCTATTTTCAATTTTAAAGTTTCTTTCTATTTATTTCAGAAACATTATATCCTGAGTCCATAAATAATTCTTTTATCATGTAATCTTCTATATCGTTATTTTGCTTTAATGCTATAGTTACATTCTGTTCTTCTAGGTTAACAGTTATTCCTGTAACTTCATCTCTTTTCATAAATACTTTTTCTATGGCTTGTGCACAAAAATCGCAGACCATACCTTCAACAGCAACTCTAATTAAAGTTCCATTATTCTCTATAGAGCCCGTTAGTATTTCAACTTGGTGTTTTTCATTATGATCATGATCTTGAGCTTTAGAATATGTAGACATAATGATCATCATAGTTAATGCTATTAGGTTTATAATTTTCATATTATTAATCCTTTGTTTTAAAACCTGCTAGTCCAATTAAATAAAAATTTATTATGGTTGTTTGAACCTATTTCTACTAAGTGTGTTTTATAAAAAAACCTAAGTAAGGGACTATATGTTATTACATTGATAGCTTCTGGATTATGATCTAACGCGAACATTATCCAGGTATGAAATTTCCCATAACTAGCAATATAAGGCGCAACTCCAACTTTTAACTTTTGTGAAAAATAATTATTAATTTTTCCAGAATGAAAATATCTATTTTCGTAAGATGTAAAATAGCGTCTTGTTTCCCAGTCTGAAGAGATTCCAATATATCCAGTATATTTGTTTTTTGATTCATAATTTGCGAAATCTGTATGTAAAATACCTACACCCTTTTTAGTATAAAAATTTGCTTGCGAATGCTTTTTATTCCATCTTTTAATTAAGTGATTATAATTAAATGTATGAATACTGTATTCTTTTGCTTTATAATATTCTGCTCTGTATCCCAAAGAATATTTAAAAGTAGGAGAATAATGAATTAAAATTGAATTCATCTCACTATTATTTTGTATTATTGATGTCCACCCTTCAGGATAAGACACAGGACGTGCAAAAGATAAATTACTATATAGCAAAAAAATAAAAAATAATACTTTTAACAACATTATTACAATTCCTTCTTTCTATATCATAATATCTAAGGTATACCCTTACGTTAAGGTCAAGTATTATGAGGAATAAAAATGAAAATAAGTGAAGTTGCTATAAAGGCTGGCATAACAATTAGAGCTGTAAGACATTATGAAGAACTTAAATTAGTACAATCTAAAAGGCTTTCAAATAATTATAGGGAATATAGTAAAGAAACTTTAGATAAGCTAAAATTTATTTCTAGAGCAAGAAAACTAGGTTTTTCTATAGATGAATGTTCTTCTCTAATAAGTTTATTTGGTAATCAAAAAAGAAGAAGTGCTGAAGTAAGAAAAATTGCTATTATAAAAAACGATGAATTGAAGAAACAAATTCACGAGTTAAAAGATTTGCAGAAATCATTAGAGTGGTTAATTAAAAAATGCCCCGGTAATGATAAGCCTGATTGTCCAATTATAGATGAGTTAGCCAGTTAGTGTCTAAGGTTTTGAAATGGTGCCCTCAGCAGGACTTGAACCTGCACGCCAAAAGAGGCCACGGATTTTAAGTCCGTTATGTCTACCAATTCCATCATGAGGGCTTAGTTCTTATATTTCTTTCCTATTAAAATAGTTGCTCCTATAGAAGAAGTTTTTTCAGAATGTAATTGTTTTGCATCTACAGCTAAAAAATTTCCTGGCTTTAATATATGTTCTTTATTATTACAATGTAAAATAAATTTACCTTTTACTACGCAAGCATAAGCATCAAAATCATGTGTATGAAAATCAGTATTTAAATTTGGCTCTACTTCTTTTAAGCTAATATCTGAATAACCTGCATTAATTATTTTTTCTATTTCTTCAGAATACTTATCTTTGATAATTTTTTCCATAATTGTCTCAATTTTTAATGTTTCTATTATATTAACTTTTAAATAATGGTGCCGCAAGTAGGAGTTGAACCCACGACCTGATGATTACAAATCAACTGCTCTACCAACTGAGCTATTGCGGCAATTACTGTTATTTATATAAATACAAGGTACTTTAAATTATAATATTGTATACTAGTTTTTAATAAT
>JAYGEJ010000068.1:0-2139 GCA_046582425.1 Alphaproteobacteria bacterium | reverse complement strand
GGAACTGTTTCTGGATTTATTTGATCAGCATTATTCATATATAAATATAGAACAAGCAATTTTATACCTCTTGTAATTTCAGCTGCAGATAATTCTAAATCTTTACTTACATCAAAATAATTCATTATGCTTATTTTACATTTATTTCTCATATTTTTATCTTGAGATAGATAAGAACTACATAATTCAGGAACATTACTATCGCTGAAATTTATAATAGGTCCATAAAATAAACTTAAGACAGTAGGAATTGAATTACACTTTTCATATAATGAAATATTTTGAGATGTAGAATCATTTAAAAATTCATAATCAATTTCATTCCAATTATTTGGAGGGTATTTTTCAATTAGTTTATTATTTTGTAATTTTAAAAAATACTTTGTTTTATCTATTTCATTAGAAGACCATTCATATACTGTCCATGAATTAAAATTCGTTGTTTTCGAAACATTAAGTGATACGTAATTATAATCTCCATACTCTAAGTATAAAGAACCATAATCATATATTATTATAGAATTTATATTGTTTTTAGCATTACAATCACTACTCCATATACCTTGCATTTCTATTGGAAATTTTTGATCTAATTTTAAATCGGCCAAGGCGTTAGAGGCTAAATTAAAAGATGCTAATAAGTATAATATTAAATAATATTTCATAAAAATTATCTTATAGAAATTTATTTTTTTATGCAATTAAGCTATAATATAATAATGAGAATATATTTATATACAATTATTTTTCTTCTAATTACTATAGGTCCTGTAAGAGCAGAAGTATTTACTGAATTATTTGGTATCAAATTATTAGATCAAGTACAAAATCATTTTAGTTTAAAAATGATTAATAATGATAAATTCAAAAATCCTGAAACTATTGAAAATTTTTATGATGTTGAAATTACAAACGTTATAAAAAAGAAAAGTCCTCAAATAGATTTTTACACTATTACTCTCGATAATAATAATAGAATTCATTCAATTTATGGAGAAAAACAATTAGATACTATATCTAACTGTAACAATAGGGTTGTGCCATCTATAATAAGTATATTTGAAAGAAAATATTCTTTATCTTTTGACTACTATGAAGATAGTTATACAGATTTTAATATTTATTCATATTCTACATATGATGATAGTGATAATTTATTAAGAATTCAATGCAATGAGGGAATTGATGGTTTAATATATATTCAAATTGTTTATCAAACATTAGAGTTAATAGACGAAGTTAATAGGTTTTATGATTCTGGCTTCTAAATTTACTACTATGGGTTTAAATATTATTTTAAGTGAGTTATTGTAATTTATGTTTTATTTGAAAAGATATTTTTTACTATTATTTTTAGGATTCTTCATAATTCTGTATGGTTGTGTAGATAAAAAATCTTCAGTTTATAGTCCTGAAGAAGTTGGCGTTGTTATGGGAACCACTCCAGGAGTTATTGTTGCATCAAGACAAATAGTTATTGCTGGTTTAAAAAAGGATACCCAATATTGGGGAGCTGCTATAGGAGCTACACTAGCTGGCGCTACTACTTATGGACTTACTGGTGGAGATAATGTTTTAGAAGAAGCGGCTATAATTATATCTGTAATAGGAGGGGCAATGGCTGGTACAGCTATAGAAGAAATGAGAAATAAAAGTGATGGTGTAGAATATACAATTAATACAAATTGTGAAAATGTATCTAGCACATGTTCAAATGCTTCTAATACAATAGTAATTGTTCAGGCTATTTCTGACGAATCTGATATAATTTCAAATGGAAGTGCTATAAATATAGTTAGATCTAATGATGGATATGTCAGAGTAGTTGCAGCTAAATAATATTAATTATTTATTTTAAGGGTCCTTTTAAATGGCTCCGCGGGTAAGATTCGAACTTACGACCGATCGGTTAACAGCCGATTAATAATTTGGTTCAAGAATAGTAACCTATTAGAAAACAATAATTATAGTCTAGCTGATTCTGCCATTTGCATGAAATCACTTACGCCTTTACCATAAAATTCTATAACTGTACCTAGATAGCTCATAATATATAATCTATCATTTACAATAGTTCCATAGACTATACCAAGTTTTTTCAATCCATCCTCAGTTACTAGTGTAAAATTAAATTTAAAA
>JAYGEJ010000171.1:0-5385 GCA_046582425.1 Alphaproteobacteria bacterium | reverse complement strand
TTTAAATGATATTCTTTATTATTTGAATCCTCTAATTTAACTTCTCCTTCTAAAATATACATACATGCCGTAAAAGGATGAATATGATTCTCTAATTCCAAATTAGATTCTAAATTTCTGATTTCAATAGTCTCATAACCAAGTTCTTTTATTTTTTTATACTGACTTGGATAAAGGTTTTCAATTATATCACTCATTTTAAATACCCTGTTTAATCTATTTAAACTAAACACTAATTTTACTACCATCTAATTTAATTATATATAAATTTTATATATAAAATTTACATGCAATTAATTCTCAATAATTTTAGAAATTTCATCATTATTAAATCCTGCTTCTTTTAATATTTCCTTCGACTGTTCGCCTAATTTTGGTTGATGTCTTCTTACTGGCAAAGAATGCCTATTATACCTAAATGCTGAGTCTGGAATTTCTAATTTTCCCTCAGTCGGATGATTATATTCTCGAAAAAAATCTAGGGATTTTAATTGAGGATCATCTTTCAAATCTTCAAGACGATTAACTATGCCAAATGGTATTTCTGCCTTCTGAAGAACTTCAACCCATTCTTTATTAGTTTTCTTAACTACACTTTTTCTCACTAAATTATATAAAGTATTAATATCTTTGGACCTTGCTTTAATAGATGAAAAGCGCTCATCTTCAATTAAATCTTCTCTTCCAATAATAGTAAAAAAATTAATCCATTGTCTATTAGTATATGGCAATATAGAAATATAACCATCCTCAGATTTATAAGGTCTTCTATGCTCTGAAAGTGCTCTAGGATAGCCAATTGGACCCAAAGAAGGAATAAAAGTTTCTCCAAAATGATGTTCAATAAGTGTATATCCAACCATACCTTCAAACATGGAAACTTCTAAATAACTTCCTATACCAGTTTTTAATTTTTTTATATATGCTGCTAATAAACCAGTACTTGCTAAAAGACCAATACTTTTATCTGCCATTACTGTTGGAACTATATGAGGTTCTCCATCTCTAGAATTAAAGGTACCTGCTATTCCAGATTGCCCTTGTATTACATCGTCAAATGCTGGCTGTCCTCCATAAGGGCCATCTTCCCTATACCCATGCAGGCCTACATATATTATTTCTGGTTTTTTTGCGAGAACAGCATCAGGCCCGAAACCTAACAAAGCAATTTTTTGAGGACGAATATTATGAACAATTACATCCGCTCCTTCTATTAACTTCCAAAGAGCTCTTTTTGCCGAAGGTTTTTTTAGATTCAAAACTATACTTCTTTTATTTCTATTAACTCCTAGAAACATTGAAGACATTTTATCTGATCTGCTAGGCCCTATATCTCTAGTCATATCTCCATTTGGCTCTTCAACTTTTATAATATCAGCGCCAAAATCTCCTAATACTTGCGTGGTAAATGGTCCCATTATAACCGTAGTCAAATCTAAAACCCTGAGCCCTTCTAATGGCAAACTTTCTGTCATCGTTAATATTCCTTTTAACTTTAATTTCTCTGATTAAATCGTCTTCCAATTAGTGCTGATGCTATGTTCGTTTTTTGAATATCAATTGATCCTCCTGCTATTCCCCATCCCCAAGCATCTCTCATTTTTTGTTCTATAGGAAATTCTTTAGAATATCCATAACCGCCCATTAATTGAACACATTTACCAGTAACTTCTCTAGCTATTTCATTTGCAAAACATTTAGCTATAGAACTTTCTGCTATTGAAGGTAATTCTTTATCAGCATTCACAACTGCTCTATATAATAGTAATCTAGAAGCATCTAACTTCATTTTAATTTCTGCTAATTGAACCTGCACTGCCTGAAAATCTATAATAGGTTTACCAAACTGTTTTCTTTCTTGAATATAATTTAATACATAATTATATGATGATTGAGCACAAGAAAGACTCATAGTAGTGTTACCGCACCGTTCTAAATCAAAAGCTTCCATTAATTTTTTAAAACCACCGGCAGGTACAATTACATTTTTAAGAGGAAGTTCTACATTATCAAAATACATATCGGCACTTGGAACCCCTCTAAATCCCATATGCTGTTCTGGCTTTCCAAACGAAAACCCTTTCGAATTTTTCTCTAATAAAACGGCCCCTATACCTTTCGCTCCTTTTTCCTCTGACATACGGCTATAAACAACATAAGCATCAGCATGACCTGCACCAGAACACCACCTTTTTTGACCATTTAAAATTACTTTATCCTCAAGAATGTTAGCAGTAGTAGTTAGATCTGTTAAAGCTGAGCCTGCATTTGGCTCAGACATTGAGACTGCTATCACCATATCTCCTGAACAAACTTTTGGAAGAACTTCTCTCTTAAGAGTGCTTGATGCAAAGCAAGAAATAGCTAATGCAGGACCAAAACTAGATTCAAATATTGGGAAAGCAACTGCTATAGATATTTTTGCTATTTCCTCTAAAACTAAAACTGCTTCAAAATGACTAAGACCTGCTCCCCCATATTCTTCTGGCAGGTTGACTCCTAAGAATCCTAAGTCTGCAAACCTTTTTAATATTTGTCTACTTGGCGGTCTATCGTTTTTTTCTATTTCCTTTGCTTCATCTAAAAGTTCTTTTTCTGCAAATTTTCTTGCAGTTTCTTTTAAGGCGCGTTGTTGCTCATTTAAATTAAAGTCCATACTAAAACTTTCTAGAAAATAAATAAAATAATAGCATAACAAATACTTTTTATATTTCAATTATATAAAAAGTTAATTTATTATATTTTAATAAATCAATTTATTAAAATATAATGGAAATAATTATGAATACTGCAACGAGAAAAGCTAAAGGTAAAAGACTTCAAAAATATGTATGCAGTCTAATATTGAAATATCATTCAAAATTAACAAGTAATGATGTAAAATCTATTAGAATGGGAAGAAAAGGAGAAGATGTTCAGTTATCAGAAAAAGCAAAAGAATTAATTCCTTACTCCATAGAATGCAAAAATCAAGAAAAAATGAAATACTTATGGGATGCTTATGAACAAGCAGTTAATAATTCTAATAGTTTTGAGCCTATGGTAGTCGTAAAAATAAATCAAAAGAAGCCACTAGTAGTTATCGATGCAGAACACTTTTTTAAACTACAATCAAAAAATAATGTGTTAAAATTGAATCAGGACAGTAAAATACTATCCTGAAATAATTCACTTAACGTCAGACAAAAACATATCTACTTCTAAATCAGTCCTCATGCAGCATGAAGTCATTGAATATTTATTTCGTGTCTCAAGATCAAGTCTTTTGTCTTCTACACTTGGTTGAACGAACATAACACACTCTATAGAGTGAATAATTCCATTCTCTACATTGAGATCTTTTTCAGTAATAACCATATCCTTTACATATAAATCATCACCTTGATAAATTTTTAATATTTTTCCATCTAGGTTTACGGTAAGTGTACCTGTAGATTTTACATTATCTGAAGAATGTGTTCCAGCAAATACATGGTTTAACAAAAGCTTTCTAAGAGCTTTAGTATTATTTTTTATAAAAAACTCATCACTCAACGCTTTTGGCAGTTTGTTGAATGCATTATCATTTGGAGCATATAATGTCCTTGGAACTTTGCTTTCTTGATTAAAAAGTTTTTCAAGGCCAGCTGTTTTAATTGCTGAAATTAAAGTATTATGTTGGCCAGTACTTTCTAATGCCTGCATCATATAAGAACCTTTACCCTCATGATGATCAGCATATGACACTGATACTGTAAAAAACATCAGTACCACAATTAATTTAAATAATTTCATTTTTCCCCCTAAGTAAGATTTTAATTTATACATAACTAATGTAATATTTATATTTAAAAAATAATAGTAATTTTTATAACATCTAGAGTAATTATTTTTCTATACTAAAAAATTAAATCAGTAGATCACTTTAAAAAAATGACATAATTAAGTCAAATATATGATACAAAAAGATATGATTATAAATAAATCAAAAACATTAAAGTACTGGATTATTGGCAAACATGCTGTAGAGGGAGCCTTAAATAATCCAGATAGAACTAAGTATCGTTTGTGTATTACCGAAGAAAATTATGAAAAAATTAATATTGATAATATTAAGATAGAACCGGAAATTATGTCGAGAACAGATATTTCTAAATTAACCAATAATAATATCCACCAAGGATTAGCTCTGTTAACTAAGCCATTAGAAAAACAAAATTTAAATAACTATTTAAATCAAAATAAAAATAAAAAAAAAATATTTATTATACTAGATCAAATAAACGATTCTCAAAATGTGGGAGCAATTATAAGATCAGCTAGCGCGTTTAATGCTTCTGGAATAATTATACTAGATAAAAATTCTCCTAATGAAAACTCTGCTTTAAGCAAAGCAGCTGCTGGCACTTTAGAAATAATGCCATTATTTAAAGTAAGTAATTTAGTGCAAACAATAAAACTATTAAAACAAAATGATTTTTGGACCTTAGGTTTAGAAGCTAAAGCAGATCAAACACTTAAGGAAATCAATGAGACTTCTCAAATATTTTCAGAAAATGTAGCAATTGTAATGGGAAGTGAAAGTAAGGGCATAAGAAATCTTGTAAAAGATAACTGTGACATGACAGCTAAAATTAATATAAAAAATTCTATAGAAAGCCTTAATGTTTCAGTAGCACTAGCAATAAGTCTATATGAGATTAATAGATCGTAAAAAAAATCATATGAATCTTGTATTTTTATAGTTTTTCTATAAAAGGATTATATTATTTTGACGTGTAAGTATTAATTTTTATAATGCCGCAATAGCTCAGTTGGTAGAGCAGTTGATTTGTAATCATCAGGTCGTGGGTTCAACTCCTACTTGCGGCACCATTATTTAAAAGTTAATATAATAGAAAAGTTAAAAATAGAGGCAGTTATGGAAAAAACTATCAAAGATCAGTATTCTGAAGAGATAAAAAAAATAATTAATGCAGGATATTCAGATATTAGTTTAAAAGAAATTGAGCCAAATTTAAATACTGATTTTCATACACATAGTTTTGATGCATATGCCTGCGTAATAAAAGGTAAATTTATTTTACATTATAATAACAAAGAACATATATTGAAGCCGGGAAATTTTTTAGCTGTAGACGCAAAACAATTACATTCTGAAAAAACTTCTTCTTCAGGAGCAACCATTTTAATAGGAAAGAAATATAAAAACTAAGCCCTCATGATGGAATTGGTAGACATAACGGACTTAAAATCCGTGGCCTCTTTTGGCGTGCAGGTTCAAGTCCTGCTGAGGGCACCATCACAAAAATCTCAGATATTAACTAGCTAACTCATCTATAATTGGACAATTAGGCTTATCATTACCAGGACATTTTTTAATTAACCATTCTAATGATTTCTGTA
>JAYGEJ010000188.1:0-3100 GCA_046582425.1 Alphaproteobacteria bacterium | reverse complement strand
AGAAGGGCACGCATTTGTAATAAGCCTTAATGCAATAAATGAAGTGGCAGTAGAATTTTTTATAAAAAAAAATATTAAATTTAATTCAATTATTATGATATTAGAAGAAGCTATGTCTAAAATTATTAACAACACAGTTAGTAGTCTAGAAGACATAATTATGATTGATAGAGAAGCAAGAGTCATCACACGTAAAATTATTAATAGTGGAAATTTTTAATGATTATTTTATGGTTTTTAATACTTTTAACAGTAATAGTATTTATTCATGAAATGGGACATTATTTAATTGCCCGATTAAATGGAGTAAAAGTAGAGGTATTTTCTATAGGCTTTGGAAAAGAGTTATTTGGTATAAATGATAAATATGGGACTAGGTGGAAGATTTGCTTGATACCTCTTGGGGGTTATGTAAAATTTTATGGTGATGCAAACTTATCTAGTAATTTGCCAGATGATAAGATGAAAGCTTTATCAGAAAAAGAAATAAATGAAACTTTTCACATAAAGTCGTTAAAACAGAAGGCTGCAATTGTATTTGCAGGACCTCTCGCAAATTTTATATTTGCTTTTTTAATATTTTTATTACTTTTTTTAGTGAAAGGGTCTCCATCTGATATTAAATATTACCCTATTATAGATTCTATTATAGAAAATTCAGCAGCCGCTGAAGCTGGTTTCATGATTGAAGATAAAATTATTATGATTAATGGAAAAGTAGTAGATGACTTTTTAGATATTAGAGATACTGTAATCTCCAATCCATCTAAAGAAATTTATTTTCAAATCATTAGAAACGGAAATAGCTATGATATTAGAGCCACTCCTAATGCAGTAGAATTAGTGGATGAAAATGGAGAAAAATATATTAATGGAAGAATGGGCTTTTCGGCTAAATATGAAACTATATATGAAAAGTTAACTTTAAAAACAGCCTTTATAAAATCTATATCTGACACTTTTTCATATACAATACAAACTTTTCAGGGAATTACAGATATTGTATTAGGTGTAAGGAGTGCGTCCGAACTTGGTGGGCCTATAATGATAGCTTCAGTTGCATCAAAAGCTGCTAATAGAGGACTAGAATCTTATTTATTTATTATGGCGATAATATCAATTAATCTTGGATTAATAAATCTATTTCCTATTCCTTTATTGGATGGAGGTCATTTATTATTATATGGTGTTCAAAGTATCACTAAAAAAAATATAAATGAGTCTTTTCTAAAATATTATTATGGAATAGGTATGTTTATAATTTTTGCACTAATGATTTTAGTCAATTATAATGATTTAATAAAACAATTAAACTAGTATATAATAGTTATAAATATCAGAAAGAAATTAAATGAAGCTATTTATTGAATTTAAAATCATATCATTATTATTTTTTATTTTTATATTTTCTATAAATTTCGCTTATTCACAAAATTCTAGTGACATAATTTCTGATATAAAAATTGAGGGTAATCAAAGAGTTGAATTAGAC
The DNA here is from genome assembly GCA_046582425.1 of Alphaproteobacteria bacterium. Lineage (GTDB taxonomy): Bacteria > Pseudomonadota > Alphaproteobacteria > TMED109 > TMED109 > TMED109. The sequence continues at coordinate 1,608 of JAYGEJ010000188.1, read as the reverse complement.
ACAATATACTCTTATCTTAATGTGTCAAAAGGGGAAAATTTTGATATAGATAAATTAAATAATTCCCTTAAAAAATTATATTCTACTGGTTTTTTTTCTGATGTAAATATTATGAGAGATAACTCTACCATTATCATTAAGGTGGTTGAAAATCCAATAATTAATAGAGTTGTATTTGAAGGTAATAAAGAAATAGACGATGATGTTTTAGCTTCAGAAGTTAGTGTAAAATCAAGAAATCTTTTTACAAGATCTAAAATACAAGAAGATGTTCAAAGAATTTTATCTTTATATAGAAATGAAGGAAGCTTATCTACAAAAGTTAGGCCTAATATCATTAGTTTAGACCAAAATAGAGTTGATATAGTATTTGAAATAGATGAAGGTGAAAATACCATAATAAACTCTTTAACATTTAATGGTAATAAGAATTTTTCTGATAGAAGGCTTAGAGATACTATTATTACCAGGCAAACTAGGTGGTATTCAATATTAAGTGCTAGTGATAAATATGATCCTCAGCAAATACAAGTTGATGAAAATCTATTAAGAAAATTTTATAAGGATAATGGATATGCGGATGTAGAAATTAAATCAGCTGTTGCGCAATTAGACAGAGAAAAAGATGGTTTTAATATTATTTATACAATAGATGAAGGAAAGAAATATATATATGGTGAAATAGAAATTTTTAGTAATATTTCTGAGATTGATATTGATGCAATCAAAATTGGATTAAAAATTGAAGAGGGAGAAGTCTATAGTGCTGGTAAGATAGAAAAAGCAGTAAACATAATAACAAAATTAGTAATTGAACAAGGTTTTCCGTTTACAGAAACATTTCCAGAAGTTGATAGATTAGAGAATACTAACAAATTATCAGTAATATTTAGAATTAATCAAGCAGATAAGAAATATGTAAATAGAATAATTATAAGAGGTAATGAGAGAACTTTAGATAGAGTTATTAGACGGAATATAAGATTAGCTGAGGGAGACGCATATGTTGCAAGCTTATTAGCTAGATCAAAAACATTAATTTCTAATTTAGGTTTCTTTTCTAGAGTAGATTTAAATGAAAATATAACTTCTAAGCAAGGTAATACTGATATTATTGTTGATGTACAGGAAACTTCTACAGGGGAATTAAGTTTTGGAGGAGGTTTTTCTAGTCAAGTAGGGGGCTTATTGAATATAGGTGTTTCAGAAAAAAACTTTATGGGTAAAGGGCAGAGAATATCATTAGTAGCAAAATTTTCAGAGAGAGAAGCAGATTACACTGCTAGTTTTTCTGAACCGTATTTTATCAATAGAGATTTGTATGCAAGTACTAATTTATATAATAATAGAATTGATTATAAAGAAAGTAGCTACGAGCTAGAACGTCAGGGTTTTAACTTCTCGGGTAATTTTTCTCTGGATGAATTTATTAGACAGAGTATCAGGTATAGCCTTGAAGCTAGAAAATTAACTCCTAGATCTGGAGCTTCTAATTCTATAAAATCTGAAAAAGGAGAAACAGTTTTATCTGAATTAAGTACCTCTATTAGTCTTGATACTACAGACAATAGAAATCTGCCAACAGAAGGGTACTCATTTTCTTTTGCA
>JAYGEJ010000075.1:0-5952 GCA_046582425.1 Alphaproteobacteria bacterium | reverse complement strand
TCTAGCTCGCATTGCATATGGACATCTTCTAAAAGAATATAAAATTGGCTTTTTATCCATTAGCTTTCCGATTTATTGATGAGGGTGCTATAGGTTTGCTTCCAATATGCTTTTCCCCTCTTTTTAGTGCTAAATTAATTTGCTTTTGTCTTTCTGCATACCTTTTTTTTCTTTCTGCACTTTTTGTATTATGGCAATATTTACATGAAACTCCATGAATATATGATTTTAATTTAGTATCATCTGGTTTGAGTGGCATTCTACATCCATGACACATTAAATATGAGCCAGGCTTTAGTTCTTCTGCAACAGAAACTCTTTGGTCAAATACAAAACATTCCCCATTCCATAAACTTTTTTTCTTAGGAACACTTTCTAGGTATTTCAATATACCACCTTTTAAATGTGAAACATTAGTGAAACCCTTTTGAACTAAGTAAGAAGTAGACTTTTCACATCTGATTCCTCCAGTACAAAACATTGCTATTTTTTTATTTTTATAATCATCATTCGTGTTTTCCAGATTATTTTTGATCCAATTAGGTAAATCTCTAAAACTTTTAGTCTTAGGGTTAATAGCACCTTTAAATGTTCCTATAGAAACTTCATAATCATTTCTAGTATCTATTAATATTGTATTTGGGTCAGAAATAAATTCATTCCAATTATCTGGATCAATATATTTCCCTATATATTTATTAGGGTTAACTTTAGTATTACCTATAGTTACAATTTCTTTTTTAAGCCTAATTTTCATCCTATTAAAAGAGTCTTTAGAACTATAGGAATATTTTGGAATAATATCTGAAAACTTTTTATCATTTTTCAATTGTTCTAGAAATTTTTTTATATTGTGATGAGCTCCTTCAATAGTTCCATTAATACCTTCTGAAGCAATCAAAATAGTACCTTTTGTATCACATTTATAACAAATATTTTCTATTTGTTTTTTTATATTCTCTAAATCTAATATTTTTACAAATTTATAAAATGATATAATACAAATGTTATTCATTAAAGTAACTCCTGTAGAATAATTTATACAAAACTATAAATTATTCAAAATTTTATCTACTTTTATATAGTCTAAATCATTTCTTTTAAAATAAATTATTTGAGAGTTTTTTATATAGTTCTTAAGGGATTTTATAGTTGTTTCACAACCTACATCATTAATCTCACTTTGCATCATTACGATTGAGCTAATATTAATATTATGTTTATTTAAAATTTCATATGCATTAAGAGTATGACTTATACTTCCTAGGTAAGAACCTATAGTTAATATAATAGGAATGTTAAGATCTGTAATTAGGTCCATGATGGTGTATTTATCATTTATTGGAACCATTGTTCCTCCTACACCTTCAATTAAAGTTAAGTCATAATTTGTATTATTTATATTATTTTTGCAAAATCTTAATAAATCTTGAAAGTTTATATATTCTCTTTCATTTTCTGCCGCTATATCTGGAGATAAAGGGTCTTTAAAACGCCAAGGTGAAATTTTATCTATATCGTTTAATGAAGCGTTTAAGGATTCTAAAATAATTCCAGTGTCTGTTTCATTTAAATTATTTATATTAAAGCCGCTTATTATAGGTTTTAATGCATTTACTTTAAGATTTAATTCAATTGCTCTTTTAATTAGTATTTTTGTTAAAAAAGTTTTTCCAATATTGGTGCCTGTACTAGTTATGAAAGCATGCTTTTGCATAACTAATTTATACCCTTCAAAATATTTTTTGTATGTTCAGCTAAACTTATTATATCTTTTTTCTTATGAGCTGAAGAAAATGTAAACCTTAATCTTGATGTATTTTTAGGTACTGTAGGAGGTCTTATAGCCCCAACATAATAGCCATATTTTTCAAGTAATTTTGAAGCTTTAATAGCATTTTTTTCAGAATGCATAATAATGGAAACTATAGAAGATTCAGGGATAGGTAATTCAGCTATTTCGCAAAATAATTTAGCATATTGATAGGGTTTATGGGTAATTTTAGAATTTTTCATTATTATCTCTAAAGATTTTATAGATGCTGCTAGAGTTCCTGGTGGAAGACCTGTTGTATATATTAAACTTCTAGCTTTATTATGTAATAATTTGATTATTGTTTTTGGAGCAGTAACAAAGCCTCCATAACTTCCTATTGCTTTAGATAATGTACCCATTTGTACTAATATTTCTGGTATAGGATTATATTCATAAAGGGACCCTTTTCCATTTCCTAAGACTCCAAAACCATGTGCATCATCTAAAATAATTGAAGCATCATATTTATTTGCAAGAAAGGCTAATTCTTTAATTTTACCCCTATCACCGTCCATGCTAAAAACACCTTCAGTTAATATAAAGCAGTGAAAATATTTTTTTCTGTGCTTTTTAAGCAATGATTCTGCGTGATTAGAATCATTATGTTTAAACTTTATAGATTTTGCACTAGATAATCTTATTCCTATATTTGTTGATGAATGACTTAGCTCATCATATAGCAATATATCCTTATTAGAAGTTAAAGCAGGAATTATTCCAGTATTAGTTAAGTAACCACTTCCAAATACACATGCATCTTCAGATTTTTTATATGTTGCTAATAGGAGCTCTAATTTTTCATATAGCGGATTATTTCCTGAAACTAGTCTAGATGCACCAGAGCCTGAACCGTATTTCTTAGTAGCACTAATACTTGCCTTTACTACCTCTGTATTTTTACTTAAACCTAAATAATCATTACAGCTAAAAGAAATGAGTTTTTTATCATTTCTTTCAATAATTGAGTTGTTATTTCTATTAGTTAAAACTAATTTTCTAGTCTGAGATAATTTATTTATTTCAGATAATTTATTTTTATATAAGGAAATTATTTTACTATTCATATTATTTCTTGCTTGCTCAATATTATAATAATACTATATTAGCGATTATGAATAAAATATATAATAATAATTCTATTTTAAGATATAATTGGACTAGTGAGGAATCTAAATCAATTATTGATCAGCCATTATTAGACCTTTTATATAGATCTCAGACTATTCATAGAAGTAATTTTCCAAAAAATGAAATACAAAAAAGTAAATTATTAAGTATCAAAACTGGCTCATGTCCAGAAGATTGCTCTTATTGTTCTCAGAGTGCCCATCATAATGTTGATTTAAAGAAAGAACCTTTAATTTCATTAGGAGAAGTTGTTAAGGCAGCAGAAGATGCAGTAAAAGAAGGCGCAACTAGATTTTGTATGGGGGCAGCTTGGAGAGGGCCAACAGACAAAAATATTGATCAAGTTTGTGACATGGTAGAAGCCGTAAATGATTTAGGTTTAGAAAGTTGTGTAACATTAGGTATGCTTAAAGATGGTCATGCAGAAAAGTTAGCTAAATCAGGTTTAAATTACTATAATCATAATATAGATACATCGGAAGAATTTTATAAATCTATTATTACTACTAGAAATTTTTCTGATAGAATTGATACTTTAGAAAAAGTGAGAAATGCAGGAGTTAAGGTGTGCTCAGGAGGTATCATTGGTATGGGTGAAACACGATATGATAGATCTGAAATGGTAAGAACCCTATCAAACTTGGAGGAACATCCAGAAAGTGTTCCAATTAATATGTTAATTAGAATACCTGGAACACCGCTTGGAGATGTAGAACCATTGAATCATGTTGAGCTAGTAAGAACTATTGCTTTGGCAAGAATAATGATGCCATTATCTACTGTAAGATTGTCAGCAGGTAGAGCAGAAATGTCTGATTCTACTCAAGCTTTATGTTTCTTAGCTGGTGCGAGTTCTATATTCTTAGGGGATGTATTACTTACTGCAGATAATCCTGGTACAGATAAAGATACTAAGATGTTAGATGATTTTGGTTTGACTGGCGAAACTAAAATTACCTTTAAAGAAGTAATAAATAAAGTATCTTAATCTTTTGAATAGTCCACACCCAAATCTATGGTACCCATATGCTCAAATGAAGCATTTGGATTTTGTTCCTAAAGCGTTAAAAACTTTAGGTTCAGAAATAACTTTAGATAATAGTGAAGTGCTAATAGACGGTGTTGCCTCATGGTGGACAGCATGCCATGGATATAACCATCCAAATATTATTAAAGCAATGAGTAAACAACTTAATGATATGCCTCACATCATGTTTGGAGGGTTCACACATAATCCTGCTGAACAATTGGCAACAAATTTAAAAACAATGCTTCCATCTATTTATAATCATTACTTTTTTGTAGACTCAGGGTCTGTAGCAGTTGAAGTCTCTATGAAAATGGCTATTCAATATTGGGTTAATAACAATAGACCAAATAAGAGAAAATTTTTAAGTTTTAAAAATGGTTACCATGGAGATACTTTAGGTGCAATGTCAATTTGTGACCCAGAAGAAGGAATGCATTCATTATTTAAAAAGTATGTGCCTGAGCAATTAAATGTAGATATACCAATTAATGCTATTAAAAAAGAAAATTTTAAAAATGTAATAATGAATAATAAAGAACATTTAGCAGCAATTATTATTGAACCACTAGTTCAGTGTGCTGGAGGCTTTAAATTTCATGATGATAGCGTTCTAAAGTTTATTAGTAATATTGCAAAGGAGAATAATATCCTATTTATAGTTGATGAAATTGCTACTGGATTTGGAAGAACAGGTACTATGTTTGCCTTCGAAAATAGTAAAATAGAACCAGATATAATATGTTTAGGGAAAGCATTAACGGGAGGAGCTATATCTTTAGCTTGTACCGTCTCAACAGATTCAATATATGAAGCATTTTTAACAGATAAAGATGAAGACGCATTAATGCATGGGCCTACTTATATGTCTAATCCTCTCGCTTGCGCAGCAGCCAATGCATCGATTGAATTATTTAAAAATGAACCTAGGTTGTCACAAGTTAAAAACATAGAAAGTGTTTTAGTGAAAGGTTTAGTTGATTGTAAATATTTTAACTCAGTAGCAGATGTAAGAGTTAAAGGAGCTTTAGGAGTAATTCAGGTAAAAGAGATGAACAAATTAAATTGGTTAAGAAAGAAATTTGTTGAAGAAGGTGTTTGGATAAGACCATTTTTAGATGTGATATATCTTATGCCTTCATTTACAATATCCGAAAAAAACCTAAATAAATTAATTAATGCACTAATAAAAATAATTCCAGAATGGGAATATGAGTGTAAAAAATAACTTAAGTAACTATATGAAATATAACTTTAATATTAGTATAAAAAGAACTAACAGATTAAAAACTATATCTCTGCAAGTAAAAAACCAAGAAGTAGTTTTATCTGTACCTAGATTTGTTTCAGATGGTGAAATTGATAACATAATTGAAAGAAAAATAAATTGGATTAATAATAAATTAGCTTTAGAAAAAACAAATAGTTTTGACATCAAAAGAAAATATGAGAATGGAGATAAATTTTTATATTTTGGTACCGAGTATTCATTAAAAATAAAAGATGCTAATAGAGACAACGTATATCTATATAAGAATAATATTATTGTCGAAGTTAATAATAATTTTAATGCTACTTATATCAGAAATATTCTGAAAACTTGGTACATAAGTGAGTCAAAAAAATATTTAATAAAAACAACTAGTTATTATGAAATCCTAATAGGAGTTTCAGCAAATAAATTATTATTTGGTAAATATAAAAGTAAATGGGGTAGTTGTAATTCAAAAAGAATTATATCTTATGACTGGCGTATTATAATGGCTCCACTAGAAGTAATCCATTATTTAATAATACATGAATTATGTCATATAAAATACCTCAATCATTCTAATAATTTTTGGAATACTGTTGAAAAATATATGGCTAATTATAAGTTACAAAAACAATGGTTAAAAACTAATTCTAATAAGTTGATTTTATAATCTAATTTTTTTTAAATATATATATCCATACATATATATATTGATTAATATAATTA
>JAYGEJ010000058.1:0-9393 GCA_046582425.1 Alphaproteobacteria bacterium | reverse complement strand
AGATACTTTAACAAAACGATATAGTGATTATGATGCTAATTCTACTCCTAAAGGTTTAGAAAATATGCATAAAGAATTAGAATCTTCTGATGCCTTTGTTATAGTTAGCGCTGAATATAATCACTTTATGCCTCCTGCTCTTGTAAATTTGCTAAACCATTTTTATGCTGAATACCAGAGAAAACCATCAGCTGTTGCGACTTACTCTGTGTCACCTTTTGGAGGAGTAAGAGTTTCTACTCCATTAAGGTCATTTTTAGCTCAATTAGGAATGCCTCCTATTTCTTCAATGATACATGCCCCTTTTGTTAATAAAAATTTTAATAATGAAGGTGAGAGAATATCTGAAGATAAAGATGAGCGTCATAAAGAATTTATAAAATTTGCTGAAGAAATTGAATGGTATGCAAATGCATTAAAAGCGGCACGAAATAAATAATTATGTATTTATATAAAATAATTATTACCTTATTTATGTTTCTTACTTTAACTATATCTAATTCTAATTCTAACGATAATTTGCCTAGAACAATGGTATGGTCTGTTTATGATATAGGTGCATCTGGCTACAATGAAGCATCGGCTATAGCTGAAGGAATAATGAAAAAATATGATATAAGAGTTAGACTTCTTCCTTCAGGAACATCAATAGGACGATTACTAGCATTAAAAAGAAAAAGAGTAAGTGTTAGTTTCTTGGGCACGGAAGCATATTTTGCAAGTGAAGGTTTATATGATTTTTCTGCAAAAAAATGGGGTCCTCAAGATTTACGTCTTATAATAGGTAGGCCTAATACATTTGGAATAGCCGTACCAGCTGATGCAGGAATTAATAATATAGCTGATTTAAAAGATAAAAGAGTCGCATATGTTACAGCAAACCCTTCATTAAATGTGAAGGTATTAGGTATAATGGCATTTGAAAATCTTACTTTTGATGATGTAGAAAAAGTTATATATCCTGGATTTGGCCCCACTATTAAAGCATTACAAAATGGAAGACTCGATGCGGCGGGTGCTGTTCCTACAGGTTCTGCCGTTTATGAATTGGCCGCTTCAAATAAAGGTATTAAATGGCTAGATATGCCAAAAGATAATATCGATGGTTGGAAACAACTTAATAAACTTATTCCTTTTATGAAACCTCAAAAAGAAATATTAGGAGCAGGACTTGATGAGAATAATCCTGCTTATATAGGGGGATACAATTATCCTAATTTAACCGTTTATGCGGATAGATCTGAAAATGAGGTATATAACTTTATGAAAGCAATAGACGAATCTTTTAACTTTTATAAAGATATAAGCGCAGTAATGTTTAAATGGAAACTTGAATTATCATCTGGCACACCTGCTGAAATACCTATTCATAAAGGAGCAATAAAATACCTTAAAGAAAAAAATCTCTGGAGTGAAAAGGATGACAAGTGGAATAATGCTAGGCTAAGAAGATTAGAAGTATTAATAGACGCTTGGAAAAACTTTATCACTGATAATAACCAATTAGATGGAGAAGAATTTAAAAAAGAATGGTTAAAAGTGAGAGAATTAGCTCTTGCAAACAATTAATACTAGCTTTAATGAAAGAATTAGCGCCTTTCCTAAATTTGTAATTATTTTTTTAGCGTTAATTGGCTGTATAATTACTATAAATCAGGTATTTAATTTTGGTATTTTTAATTTTTATCCAGTCTCTAATAGCTTTCTTTATCTTCTTATTGCCTTTTTTCAACCCATTTCATTTTTAGTATTTCCATTTAGTAAAAATAGCGAAAATAAAATTTTAATTAGCGATATATTAGCTGCTATAACAATATTTGTAATTGGAATATACTTTTCTATAAACTCAGAAAATATTCTAAGTAATGGCTGGGATATTGAGGCTCCTTTATTACCTACAATCTTAAGTTTAATTTTAATTATATTATCATTAGAATCTTTAAGAAGGACCGGCGGAATAATTATATTTTTTATAGCTCTATTTTTTGCTTTATATCCTATTTTTGCTGATCATATGCCAGGTGCATTATGGGGAAACATGTATACTTTTGAAGAAGCAGCTAGAGCACATAGTATGGGATTAGATAGTCTTATTGGAATTCCTATGCGGGTAGCAGGAAGCCTTCTAATAGGTTTTCTAGTGTATGGAATAATTCTAGCAGAAACAGGTGGAGGTAAATTTTTTATAAATATTGCAGAATCTCTTATGGGAAAATACAGAGGTGGTCCTGCTAAAGTAGCAATACTAGCATCAGGGTTTTTTGGAATGTTATCTGGAAGTCCAACCAGTAATGTAATAACTAGTGGCTCTCTAACAATTCCTGCTATGAAAAAAGCAGGATACTCAGGAAGATATGCAGCAGCTATTGAAGCATGTGCATCAACCGGAGGAGTATTAATGCCACCTGTTATGGGTACAGTGGCATTTATTATGGCATCCTTTCTAAATCTTCCATACGCTGAAATACTACTTGCTGCTCTTATACCGGGCGCTATTTTTTATATAGCACTCATTATTCAAACTGATCTATATGCTGCTAAAAACAAATTAGTAGGTATGGATGCTAAAGAAATTCCTCTACTGTACCCTACTCTCATTAATGGTTTTCCATTTATAATTTCATTTGCATCTCTTGTCTGGCTTATAGTATCTGCTAAATTAGAAAGTGAAGCACCTTTCATATCGTCAATGTTATTAATTTTCATATTATTATTAATTAATTTTAACAAAATTAAGTTGAACCAATGGTTAAATATAGTTGTTAAAATAGGAGAAATTATTGCTAGAATAGTCTCTCTATTATCAGGTATAGGTGTGATAATAGGAGCAATGTCATTAACAGGAGTAGGAACTTCGCTATCTAGAGAATTAGTATTCTTAGCAGGCGGTGATTTATTTATGATATTAACCTTTGGAGCTATAGCTTCTTTAGTTTTAGGAATAGGAATGACTGTAAGTGCCTGCTACATCTTTTTGGCAATAGTATTAGCTCCTGCAATCATACAAGGAGGAATAGATCCTCTAGCAGCTCATTTATATGTATTATATTGGGGAGTACTCTCTTTTATTACACCTCCAGTTGCTATAGCTGCAATTACAGCTTCTAGTATTTCTAAGACTTCTGCTTTAAAGACTGGTTTTTTATCAATGAGGTTAGGGTCAATTTTATTTTTTCTTCCAATTTTATTTGTTTTTGATTCTTCTATGTTAATGCAGGGAAATACAATAGATATTTTAAAGGCAGTTTTAATTGCTATATTTGCTATAATTATTATTTCATCTAGTTTCGAAGGATATATTTATAAAATTGGTAATATAAATAAAATAATCAGAGTAATATATTTTATTTCAGGAGTACTAATTTTAATGCCAAATTTAACTAGTAAATATATTGGACTTATAATATTAATAGTTACGACCATATTACTTCTAGTGCTTAAACTTAATAATAAATAATATGATCTTATAATAACTTAAAGTCGTAAATTATGTGGGGGTAGGATTTGTTAAAAGCTTTTTATAAAACTAAAGAATGGGCACTCTGGGCTTATGCAGGATTAGCATTATTAATACTTTCACTATGGGTACAGGTACAGTTTACTGTTGCTTTTAACAGCTGGTATGGAAGATTTTATAATTTACTTCAAGCATCCGCTAGCTATAAAGATAATCCATCAGAAGGTATTACTCTTTTTTATGACCACTTAATATCTCTTTCTTATATTACTAATAATTTTTCTGGGGAAGCCTCTTTTGTTATACTAGCATTTCCTTATATTGTTATTGCTGTTTTTACAAGTTGGTTTACTAGCATATATGCGCTTCGTTGGAGACAAGCTATGACTTTTAATTATATACCCAGATGGAGACATGTAGAGGTTGAAATTGAAGGTGCAAGTCAAAGAATACAGGAGGATTGTTATAGATTTGCAAAAATCGTTGAATCTCTTGGACTACAAATAGTGCGATCTATTATGACTTTAATAGCTTTTATTCCAATTCTATGGGGATTAAGTGATAAAGTAGACATTCCACATCTTAGGGATATAGAGGGATCATTAGTTTGGGTGGCTCTGATCGTATCTCTAGGAGGCTTATTTATATCTTGGTTCGTAGGTTGGTATTTACCTGGACTTGAATATAACAATCAAAAAGTAGAAGCAGCATTTAGAAAAGATTTAGTTTTAGGTGAAGATAATAAGGAATATGCGCAACCTGAAAAACTATGGGAATTATTTTTAGGGATTAGATTTAATTACCATAGATTATTCAAGCATTATAGCTACTTTAATGCATGGATGAATACTTATGATCAGTTTATGATTATTGTTCCTTACTTAATAGTAGGACCGGGGCTTTTTACAGGTCTTATTATGCTCGGAACAGTTACTCAAGTAAGCAATGCTTTCCAAAGAGTTCATGGAGGATTTGCTCTATTTCTTCACAATTGGACTACTATAACTGAATTGAGGTCTATATGGAGAAGGCTATCTGAATTTGAGAAAAATATTACTTTATATGAAAATAAAAACACTCAAATTTCTGAAAAAACCTAAAATATTTTAGAGATTAGGCGGTTTAGTTCTCTTAACAGATTCTCTTTCAGACATTTGGTTAAACCAGGCGTTTAAATTATTACTAAATATGTCGTAATTAGATTTTGGGTTTCTCTTAATTGTTCCTAATAATATTATAATGCTTATATCAGCTAAATTTAAAACTTGAGAATTTGAACTTGAAAGAAAGTCTATATTAGATTCTATAACTTCTATACCTCTTCTTACTTATTTATCCAATGCGTCTAACCAATGTGATAATCTTATATTTTCTTCTCTTCTATTCTCAAGACTTATATGACGTAAAGAATCAATTATTTCGTCTACTAAAGCATTTATTTTTAAACAGATAATTTTTTTATCATTATCTTTTGGAATTATTGAAAACTCTTTTCCAATACTATCAAGATAATGAACAATAACTGTACTATCATAAATACTCTGCCCATTATCAGTTATTAAAGTTGGGACACGGCCGGAAGGATTAAGTGTTGATAAGTTACTTTCTACAATTTTCAAGGTTTTATCAGCAAAACCTATGTCAGCAGGAATTAATTTAATATTGCTATCAATTCCTCTTTCTATCGCAGCTATCCTTACTTTTCTTACCCAAGGTGACCAATCAATACTATATAATTCCATATTAACTCCTTAAATTATTTCTGGGTCTAAAACAGGTCCCTTAATAGCAGTTGAACCCGCCACTGTAGTCCTTCTAAATACCCTTCTATATTTATTCATATCATAAGGGATAGCTCTATGTAAAAGACACCTATTATCCCACATAACTAAATCACCTTTTTTCCATCTATGCTTATACTTATAAACTGAATCTGAAACTATATTAACTAAATTTTTATGTAAACATGCCCCTTTATCCTGAGTCATTCCACCAATTTCATTTCCAGCATTCGCAGTAAAGAACAAAGATCTAGAATTATTTTTATCAGGATGTAATCTAATCAAGGGATGAGAAACAGGAGGAATATTTTCTTTTTCAAATTCACTAACAGGAGGAAGATTGGGAAACATTCTTCTACCAAATTCATAATAATGAACCATATGTAAATATTCTAACTTAGCTTTTAATTCATCATCTAAGTCTTCATAAACCCTAAACATGTTAACAAACTCGGTCTCTCCACCAATAGCTTTATCAGGAAGAACTTCTATTCCATATAACAACGAAGCATATGAAGGAATAAATCTATAAGAGCTATCTGTATGCCACCTTTGATTAACTTTTTGAAAAATTACTTGTTCATCTTTATCAGTTAGATGCTTCCCATCAAGGTTAACATTAGCCACATGATATGTTTTTTGTGAATCTTTTGTTTTATCTGCCTCTGGATAAATTTCTAATTCGCCAAAATTTTTAGTAAAAGATAATTGCTCTTCATCAGATAAATTTTGTTTTCTAAAAACTATTACATGGTTTTTATGAAATAAGTCTTTTAATACTTTTATATCTTTCTCATTTAAGTTTCTAGATACATCTAACCCTATTACCTCTAACCCAAATTGATCTGATATTTTATTTATTTGGTAATTTAACATAAAATAAAGAATTACTTATTAGAAAGAACTGTCAAATAAACCACCATCTAACAAAATATTTTGTCCTGTTATATATGCAGCTTGCTTACTACATAAAAACGCACAAGTCTCGCCAAATTCATTAGGTGTACCAAATCTCTTAGCAGGAATACTAGATGCCATTCTATCTGCAACAATATTTTCACTTTCATTACCCATTTTTGCCATAGATGTGACACCCTGTCGTAATCTATCAGTATCAAAAAAACCTGGTAGGATATTATTTATGGTAATATTTTTATCAGCTATAGATCTTGCAACTCCTGATAAAAAAGCAGTTAATCCAGCCCTTGCCCCACTTGATAAATCTAATCCAACAACAGGTCTTTTTACTGATACAGAGGTAATATTTACTATTCTGCCAAATTCCCTTTTTATCATTCCATCTACTACAGCTTTTACTAATTCTATTGGTGTAATCATATTCATATCTACACCCTCTATAATAGCATCTCTATCTATTTCACGAAAATCTCTAAATGGAGGTCCTCCATTATTATTAACTAAAATGTCTGGTTCAGGACAAGCTTCAAGTAATTTTTGCCTTCCCTCATCTGTTGATACATCACATGCTACTGCATTAATTTTTATATTAGGCGCTAACTCAGAAATTTCTTTTTTTGTATTTTCTAAAATACTTTCGTCTCTTCCATTTAAAGTAATATTCACACCATTAATAGCTAATGAAAAAGCACACGCTTTCCCTAAGCCTCTACTAGAAGCACAAATAATTGCTGATTTTCCTTTTATACCTAAATCCATAATCTAACCCTTTCTATTTAACCAATATGGTAATTCTAAGTTTTTTGATTTTAAAAAATCAATATTATAAATTTTACTAGAATATCTAGTTCCATAATCACATAAAATTGTCGCAATAGTGTGCCCTGGGCCTAACAATTTTGCAAGCTTTACTGCTCCAGCAATATTAATACCAGATGATGGACCTAATGATAGGCCTTCGTTTTTAAGCAAATTAAATATAATATTAAGTGCTTCATTATCTTCAATTTGAAAAGCATCATCTATCTTTGCTTCACTTAAATTAGCAGTGATTCTACTTTGTCCAATTCCTTCTGTTATCGAGGAGCCTTTAGGACTAGCTTTACCAGTTTTAATCCAAGAATACATTCCAGATCCCATAGGATCAGCACAAATAATTTTAATATCCTTTTTTTTATGCTTTAAACCTAGAGAAGTTCCAGCAAGTGTTCCTCCTGTTCCAACCGCTGCAACAAAACCATCTATATTTTTATTTGTTTGCTCCCAAAGCTCAACAGAAGTACTTTCAATATGAGCTAACATATTAGCAGTATTATCAAATTGGTTTGACCAAAATGCATTTTTTTCTAAAGCAACTTTTTCTGAGTATCTTATATAATTACCAGGATCAGAATAAGGTTTAGCAGGTACTAATAATAGTTCACCACCTAAATCTTTTATTGCTGACTGTTTTTCTATGCTTTGTGTTTCAGGCATTACAATTAATGTTTTATATCCTAGAGCCTGCCCAATAACTGTTAATCCAATTCCCGTATTACCTGCTGTACCCTCTACTATTAAACCGCCTTTTTCAATTAACCCTTTTTTTTCTGCGTCTTTTATAATCCACAAAGCTGCTCTATCTTTAACAGATTGTCCTGGATTTAAAAATTCTGCTTTACCTAATATATTACAGCCAGTATCTTCAGAAACTTGCTTTAATTTTATTAGAGGAGTATTTCCTACTAATTTTGAAATATTATCTATATAATTAACCATTGTAAAAATTATATACTAAACATTATAAAAATATGAAGCGTAAAAACATTTTACTATTCTAAATCTATATAATTACCTTCTTTAGAAAAGTACTTTCCATCCTTATAAAAGCTATTATTTCCACTTTCATCTAATAATTTTAACATTTTTGGAATATTAATATTATTATTTTTGCATTTATTTATGAAATTATTAGGGCCTATTGCATCTAACATTTCAAATGGGCCTTTTGACCAAGCAAAACCCCATCGCATAGCCCTATCTATATTAAGAATATCATCAGCAATTTCAGGGATTAAATCTGCGGCGTATGCGAGTGTAGATCCCATCACGTGCCATAGATAATTTCCTCGCTCTGTATCTTCAAGCATCAAGCTCAAATCACCTTCAATAGATATCTTTTTAAAATCACGCCATTCTAAATTACTTAAATCAAAAACTTCTTTTTTCTTTTCTCCATTATCAAGTTTTTGAACACGATAAAATCCACCTCCACTTTTTCTACCTAATTGGCCATTATCATACATATTTTGTTCTTCTGTTGGCAAATTGACATATTTCAAACCTTGATCATTTTCAGGCAAATTAATTGCTAGATTCTTACCTACTGAATACATTACATCTAGTCCTATTAAGTCTACTAAGCCATATAAACCTGTAGGTGGAAGACCTATTGGTCTAGACATTAAACCATCTATTTCTTCTTGCATTATTCCAGCTTCCCTAGCTTTTTTACCTTGATGAAGCCCTTTTAAAATAAGGAAACATCCAATTCTATTACCAATAAAATTTACTGTGTCTTTTGCGTTAACAACTCCTTTATTCATAATATCTTGTAAAAATATTGAAAGACTATTCAGAATTTCTGGCTTAGTTTTTTTTCCTGGTATTAACTCACATAATTTCATAACTTTTACTGGATTGAAGAAATGAGTAATACAAACATCTTCTAATAATCTATCAGGCATATTATCTGTTATGTCCCTTAAAGGGATACCAGAGGTATTTGAACTAACTATTGAACCTTCTTTTCTATACTTTTCAATCTTTTCAAAAATTTGACGCTTAATATCTAATTTTTCTACAACTACCTCACAAATCCAATCATAATTTTTTATCAACTCAAAGTCATTTTCAAATGTACCCGTTTCCACATTATTAATTTTAGTAGGATCACTTAGCATTGGATTTCTCTCAGAAATCATGCTGTCTTTTCCTTTTTGAGCTGCTTCATCACTAATATCTAATAATAAAACTTTACAATCTTTATCTGCTGCCAGAGCTGCAATACCTGCTCCCATTGTTCCTGCACCTAAAACTGCTATAGAATTTATATTTGAACTCATAATATTCTCCAATATTAGAAATAATTAATTTAAAAATATATAAAATCTGATAAAACTTGTACTATAAAATTTAATTAAGGTTTAGTACATATGACATCATCAAAGTTTTATAAATTTAATACATTAAGCCTAC
>JAYGEJ010000195.1:0-7431 GCA_046582425.1 Alphaproteobacteria bacterium | reverse complement strand
TTTTTATTTATAATATAAACTATTATTAATAAACAAATTTAATGAAATTTAGTAATGGAAAATTTATGCTCGAAACTATAAAAAATACAATTAATTCAATTTTTTCAAAAATATTTCTATTAATATTGGCGGCAAGTTTTGCCTTATGGGGTGTGGGTGATATATTTTCTTCAAATAACAATTCATCTGTAGCAACGATTGGAAAATTGGATGTTACAGCCGATGATTTTGTTAAAACTTATCAAAGAATAATATCCGATCTAAATAATAATACAAATGGTCAAATTACAGAAGAAATAGCAAAATCTTTAGGAGTACCAAGACAAACTCTTGGACAATTAATTAATGAAAAACTTATTGATATAGAAGTAAAAAAAGCAAATATAAATCTTCCAGATGATTACCTAAGAAAAATTATTTACACGTCAGATGTATTTAAAGACCAATTTGGTGAGTTTAGTAAGCAGCAATTTGATTATGTTATAAGACAATTAGGAATGGATGAAGAAACTTACTTTAATGAAATTAGAAAAGCTGTATTAAGAGAACAAATTCAATCTCCATTTACCTCGCAGAAAGATTTATCTAAAATACTTAATAATATATATTATGATGTTAGAAATGAAAAAAGAAATTTAAAAGTAGTAAATTTTAACGCTTCAACTTATAAAATTGACAGTATACCCTCTGAAAATGATATTAATGACAAATTAAATAAAGACTCAGCATTGTACCAAAAACCTGAGTTTAGAAGTTTTTCATTCATTTCTATTAAACCTGATGACCTATTAGAAAATATAATTATTAATAATGAAGAACTTAAAAAAGAATATGATAATTATCCTGAAAAGTATAATATTTCTGAAAAAAGAGATGTCTTACTTGCCAACTTTAACGACCGAGAAGAAGCACAGTCAATTGCAAATAAAATTAATGATCTTGATGAAGATTCCAGTATTTCAGAAGCATTTATAGAAATAATAAAAGTTAACACTGATTTAGATTCTAATTCAGTAAAGTTAGGTTTAATTGAATATAATGACTTTCCTTCTGAAGTATCTGATAGTATTTTTAAAGCTGAAGCTAGTAAATTAATTGGCCCTGAAAAAACAGCATTTGGTTGGAGGTTATTTTTAGTTTCTAATATTCAACAAGCAGTTAAGAATACTTTTGAAAACGTAAAAGCTGAAATTGAAAAAGAACTCAAAGTAAATATCGCAATCGATAAAATGTATGATTTAGGTAATACTTTTTATGATGAAATAGCTGCAGGCAATCAAATTAAACAAGCAGCATTATCAATTGGTGCTAAAGTTGAAGAATTCAAATATATAGATGTTAATGGTATTGATGAAAATGGCAATATTGTTAAAAATTTACCTCCATATCCTGAATTACTTAGTACAGTTTTCTCTTCTAATAACAATGAAACTTCTGAATTGATTAACACTATAGGGAATACTATGTATGCTATCGAAGTTAATGATATACTTAAAAAAAGGATTATGACAATTGATGAAGCTCGAAATAGAATTATTGAAGATATAAAACTAGAAAAAGGGATGGAATTAGCCTTAAATAATGCTACAAATTTTTCAGAAGAAGTAAATAACAATAATTTTGAGAAAATTGCAGAAAAATATAATTTAATTGTTTTGGAAGCTACTAATGTTTCAAGAGAGGGAGCTGGCGCTGAAGGCATACTAGATACTGAATCTTTGCAAGAAGCATTTAATATTAAAAAAGGAGAAACTTCTTCTCCTAAAAAGTACAAAAATAACAACTATTTGATAATAAATGTAACAGAAATTTTACCTGTAAAAAATAGGAATGATGATCAATTAATTAGAATAAATTCAGAAATATCTCAATCTATTTCAAGGGATATAGAACAACTTTTTATTAATAATTTAACAAACAATCAAAAAATAAAAATAAATGAAAATTTACTTAATAGTCTTTTTCAAAATGACAGCTAAATACCATGGAATATCTACCAAACTTCAAAACATTTAAAACTAAAATTCAGAAAGAAAAAGCTTATGTAATTTCTGCTTCACTAGTAGCTGATCTAGATACACCAGTTTCAGCAATGCTAAGAATTGGTGAAAATGAACCATATTCATTTCTACTAGAATCTGTAGAAGGTGGAGAATCTAAAGGAAGATATTCAATATTAGGATTAAAACCAGACCTTATTTGGAGATGTCATGGAAATAAAGCAGAAATTAATTATAATCCATCAAAATCACTAAATACATTCTCTTCAGATAATAAACCTACTTTAAAATCAATTAGATCATTATTAGAAAGTTCAAAAATAAACCTGCCAGAATATCTTCCGCCTATGGCATCTGGTTTAGTAGGCTATTTAGGATTCGATACTATAAAATTAGTAGAAAATATACCATCAAACAATCCTGCAACATTAAATTTACCAGATGGAATGTTCATCAGACCCAAAATAATGATTATATTTGATGCTGTAGAAGATACGATGACTATAATAACACCTGTATATATAAAAAATAATAAAATAAATAATTATGAAAAACTATATAAAAATTCATGTAATATTATAGATGATGTTATTAGTTTATTAAAACAACCTATTGAAAATAAAGATTTAAAAAAAAATAATTTACAAAAAAATAAAAAAATTAAGTCTAACTTTAAGAAGTCTGAATATTTAAAAATTATTAAAAAAGCAAAAGAATATATAAAAGCGGGAGATATTTTTCAGGTAGTTCCTTCACAAAGGTTTGAAATACCATTCTCTTTACCTCCCTTCAATCTATATAGATCTCTAAGAAGATTAAATCCTTCTCCATTCCTTTACTATTTAAATTTTAATGATTTTTCTGTGATTGGTTCAAGTCCAGAAATATTAGTTAGAGTTAGGGATAATAAAGTTACTATCAGACCTATAGCTGGAACACGACCAAGAGGTAAGGATTTAAATGAAGATAATAGACTTTCTGATGATTTATTGAAGGATGCAAAAGAAATTGCTGAACATAGAATGCTATTAGATTTAGCTAGAAATGATGTAGCTAAAGTTACTAAAACTGGAAGTTTAAAGGTCACTGAAAAAATGATTATCGAAAAATATAGTCATGTTATGCATATAGTATCTAATGTAGAGGGAATAAAACTTAGTAAAATAGACTATTTAGATGCTCTTCTTTCAGGGTTTCCTGCAGGAACAGTTAGTGGAGCACCTAAAATTAGAGCCATGGAAATTATTGATGAAATAGAAACAAATAAACGTGAGATTTATGGTGGTTGCGTAGGATATTTTTCATCTAACGGGACAATGGATACATGTATTACGCTTCGTACAGCAATAATTAAGGATAATAAAATGTATGTCCAAGCTGGTGGAGGCATAGTTGCTGATTCAAATCCAACAGATGAATATAATGAAACAGTTAACAAAGCTAAAGCCTTATTTACGGCAGCAAATGATGCTTTAAGATTTGAGAAAAACTAAATTTATGAGATTTTAAATATGTATATATTAATAGATAATTACGATAGCTTTACACATATAATTAAACATTATTTAAGTAGTAATAAAGTGAATGTAGAAGTTTATAGAAATGATGAATTAAGTGCTAAAAATATAATAAATAAAAAGCCTTCTGGTATTGTTATCTCACCAGGTCCCAAAACTCCAGATGATGCTGGAATATCAATAGAGCTTATTAAATTAGCATCAAAGAAAATACCTATATTAGGTATATGTTTAGGTCATCAATCTATTGCACAAGCATATGGCGGAAAAATAATAAGAGCAAAAAACATAATGCACGGAAAAATTAGTAATATTTGTCATAATAAAAAATCATTATTTAAAAATATGCCACAAAATTTTATAGCTACTCGATACCATTCTTTAATAGTTGAAAAAGACACTTTACCAAATAATATATTAATTACCTCAAAATCCTCTGAAGGTTATATTATGAGTATTGAAATAACTGATGGTAAAGCATATGGATTACAATTTCATCCAGAAAGTTATGAAACTGAGTTAGGTGAAAGATTAATTAGTAACTTTATAAAAATATGTGAGCAATAATGAATCCATTTAGTATAATAATGCCTAAACTTTTAAATAACCAAGATTTAACAATTAATGAATCTGAACAAGTTTTTGAATATATAATTACTGGAAGTGCAACTGAAATTGAAATGGCAGCTTTTTTAGCTACATTATCGATTAAAGGTCCCTGCTCTAATGAACTTATTGGGGCAATTAACTCATTAAAACCTTTGATATTAAACCCTTTAGAAATTAATGTAGACACCATTGATATAGTAGGGACAGGGGGAGATGGACTTAAAACTTATAATATATCTACAGCTGTAGCATTTGTTGCAGCATCAGCTGAATTATATGTGGCTAAGCATGGAAACACCGCTGTTTCATCACAATCCGGAGCATCTGATGTACTTACAGAACTAGGCATAAACATAAATGTTGATAAGTCTATTTTAAATAAATGTCTTAAAGAAGCAAATATCTGTTTTCTATTTGCTCCTAATTTTAATAAAGCTTTTAAAAATGTAGCTAAAGTAAGAAAAGAACTTAGTTTTCGAACAATATTTAACTTATTAGGCCCTTTATTAAATCCAGTTCGAGCAAATAGACAATTATTAGGAGTATTTTCAGATAAATATTTAAAAATTATTGCTGAAACATTAAATGCGCATGGAAGTAAAAAAGCTTGGGTTGTAAATGGTTCTGATGGCATGGATGAAATAACCCTAACTGGTAAAACTAAAATAGCTGAGTTATCTGAGAATAAAATAATTGAATTTGAAATAGATCCATTAAAATATAATTTTAAACTGTGCGATCAAAAATCTTTACAAGGTGGAACTGCAGTTGTAAATGCAAAAAAGATGATTAACTTGTTCAATGGTGAAAATGGTTCATATAGAGATATAGTTTTATTAAATTCAGCTGCAACTTTCTGTATTGCTGATAAAGTTGAGAGCTTTGAAGAAGGGATTGAATTATCTAAATCTATTATTGATTCCGGTAAAGCAATAAAAACTTTAAATAAACTTAAAGAAGTTAGTAATAAATAATATGTCAATACTTAAAGAAATTTGTAGCAATAAACGTCTTGAAATAAGCGCACTTAAAGAGAAATTTTCACAAAGCGATTTAATTGATTTATCTAATTACCAAGAAAAGCCAAGAGGTTTTAAAACTGCTTTAACAACTAAAGTTAAAAATAACCAATATGGTTTAATTGCGGAAGTAAAAAGAGCTAGCCCTTCTAGAGGTATAATTAAGGAAAATTTTAAGCCAAAAGAAATAGCCGCAAGTTATTATAAAGGTGGAGCCGCTTGCATAAGTGTATTAACTGAAATTAAATGGTTTAAGGGGAGTATAGATTATTTAATAGATATAAGAAAAAATATAAATCTACCTATTCTGAGAAAAGATTTTATTATAGACCCTTGGCAAATTTATGAGAGTAGAAGTATAGGTGCTGATTGTATATTAATAATCTTAGCAGCAGTAAATGATAACTTAGCTAATGAACTTTCTATTCTATCAAAAGAACTAGGAATGGACGTATTAATTGAGGCGCATACAGAAAAAGAAATTGAAAGAGCTATTAATTTAAATGCTGATCTTATTGGAATAAATAATAGAAATTTAAAAACCTTAGAAATTGATATATATAATACAATTAAGTTATCTAAATTAATTCCCAAAAATTATGATATTATATGTGAAAGTGGTTTAAATACTAATAATGATTTAAAAACAATGGAAAAAAATGGAATAATGCGCTTTCTCGTAGGAGAATCATTAATGAAAAAAGATAACATAGAAGAAGCAACTAAAAAACTTCTATATAAAAAATTGAGGTAATTATGAATAAAGAAAAAACATTTTCACATTTTGATACTGAAGGTAAAGCAATAATGGTAGATATTTCTGGCAAAGAAAAAACAGAAAGATTAGCCTCTGCCTCTGCTTCTATTTCTATGAAAGCAAATACATTAAAAATGATCAAAGAAGGCTCTGCAAAAAAAGGAGATGTTCTTGGTATATCTAGAATTGCAGGAATTATGGCAGCTAAAAAAACATCAGATTTAATCCCATTGTGTCATCCTATCTCTTTAACTTCTGTCTCAATTAACTTCGAGATTCAGGATAAAATAAATACTATTAAAATTACATGTGATTGTAAGCTAAATGGTAAAACTGGATTAGAAATGGAAGCTCTAACTGCCGTATCAGTAGCAGCATTAACAATATATGATATGTGTAAAGCTGTTGATAGAGAAATGGTTATAAATAAAACTCAGCTTTTATTCAAATCTGGCGGTAAGTCTGGGACATTCAAACGTAATGATTAGTGTAGAAAAAGCCATCAATATTATAACTAATAAAGCAACTAAATTAAAAGATGAAAAAATATCGATTGATAAATGCCTTGGAAGAATTAATTCTATAAATATATACGCCAATATTAACAACCCTCCAACTGATGTGTCTTCTATGGATGGTTATGCCTTAAGTTTAGTAAGTTTAAAATTGCTAGATAACAAACCAATAAAAATAGTTGGTGAATCAGCAGCAGGAAAACCATTTAATAATACTGTTAATGAAAACGAATGCATAGAAATTTATACTGGTGCAGAAATACCTAAAGGTTTAGATATTATATTATTACAAGAAAGAGTAAAATTAAATAATGGATGTATAGTATCAACAGATCAAAATTATAAAAAATTACAATATATAAGAAAAAAAGGTTCAAATTTTAAAAAAGGTTCTCTTTTATTAAAAAAAAATAATAAGATTACATCAAGATCATTAGGATTAATCATTTCTTCTAATCAGACTCATATTACTGTATTTAAAAGACCAAAAATAGCAATTCTATCTAGTGGCAATGAATTAATAAAAGCTGGAAAAAAATATAACAACCAAATTATTTCATCTAATTCTTTATTACTTAAGTCGGTTATAGACTCTTTAGGAGGAGAAGCTTTTGATCTTGGAATAGCTAAAGATAATTCAGCTTCAATTAAGCGTAAGTTACAAAATATAAAAAAATATAATATCTTAGTTACTACAGGTGGAGCTTCAGTAGGAAAGCATGATTTAATAAAAAAAGTTTTAGAAAATTTAGGAATGAAGACAATATTTTGGAAAGTGGCTATGAGACCAGGTAAACCTCTAATATTTGGTATAATCAAAAAAACGCTTATACTTGGTTTTCCAGGTAACCCTGTTTCTACATATGTTAGTGCTTTAATATTCTTAAAACCATTAATTAATAAATATAATAAAATTATAAATAATAACGAATATAAAATTGGAATACTTGTGAAACCACTAATTAAAAATGACGAAAGACAAGAATATCTTAGATCAGAAGTTTACATAAAAGA
>JAYGEJ010000136.1:0-7673 GCA_046582425.1 Alphaproteobacteria bacterium | reverse complement strand
TGAACTGCTAAGTCTTTTTCTTCTGGTATATAAAATTCTTTATCTAGCACTGAATATCTAGCTGAATATTCATTTATACTTGCTGTACGATGCCTAATCCATTGTCTTGCAATGAACATAGGTAATTTAACATGCAATTTTATTTCACACATTTCAAAAGGAGTAGAATGTCTATGCCTCATAAGATATCTAATAAGCCCTCTATCTTCAGAAACCCGGCTTGTACCTTTACCATATGAAACTCTTGCAGCTTGAACAATTGCTTGATCATCTCCCATATAATCTACCACTCTAACGAAACCATGGTCTAATGCTGGAAATACTTGATATAATATTTTTTCTATACCTGGTGCAACTGGCCTTATAGTCTTACTAGAACTATTTATTGAAGAGTTAATTTCATTTAGTTGATCACTAGAAAGATTATTTTTTGAATTATTCATCAATTAACCTCAGTTAATATATTATTATAAATATATAAACGATTATTAAACTAATAAAAATAATTATTTTATATTTATAAAGAAATATTTTAAAAACCTTTATAAAAATTTTCTATTAATTATAATAAAAATTGCTGGTTTATATCAGCTATGGCAATAAACGGAATATTATATAAATGTAATGGACCCGGGGGCAGTACCCGGCACCTCCACCAAATATATTTAAGGGGGTGAAATAGGATCGACATGCATTGAAGGATATTTACTTTTGCTCGGTATGGTACCTACGTAATGGGCCAATTTTATAACTGCAAACGACAATGGTCGTGAGGTTGCTCTTGCTGCATAAGCAGTAAGAAAAACCGTGGTTCAACTCCCAGCGCGTCACACCGTTTGGGCGAGGTATAAGAAGCACCTGGCAACAGAACGCTCTTGGAAGTGGTAGATTTATCTACCACTTCTAGTTTAGGAATAGAATATAAAATTATGAAAAATGACAATAATGAACTTATTATAAATTATGATTCTCTTACCATAGAAGCAATGAGAAATTTAGTAAAAAAAGTACTTGATGATGTATCTAAAAATGGTTTACCAAATAAACATCACTTTTATATAACTTTTATGACTAATTATAAAAATATTGAAATTCCAAAAGATATTAAAAATAATTATCCTGATGAAATGACTATTGTCATTGAAAATTCTTTTTGGGATTTACTTATTGAAGGAAATATATTTTCTTTGAAACTTTCATTTGATGGAATAAAACAAAAACTTGTAATACCTTTTAATTCACTAATTTCTTTTTCAGACCCTTATGCAAATTTTCATTTAAAATTTCCTAAACTTGATTACAATGAAACTGAAAAACAAAAGAGCAAAGTAATTGATACAATAAATATTGTAAATATTAAAGATTTTAAGAAGGATAAATAATTGACTGAATTTAATTATGAGAAACTTTTCCAATATGGTGAGGATAAAACAGTTTATAGAAAATTAGATTTTAATCCTATTAAAAAAACTAAGCTAAATGGAAAGAATATATTACATGTATCAAGCGATATTTTAGAAAGCTTAACAAAAATTGCTTTTTATGAAATTTCTCACTTTTTACGTGAAGCTCATCTAAAACAAATAGCAAATATTTTTGAGGACTCCGAAGCTTCTGAAAATGATAAATATGTTGCTTTGACACTTTTAAAAAATGCTAATACGGCATCAGGTGGTGTATTACCTATGTGCCAAGACACTGGGACAGCAATTATTGTTGCTAAGAAAGGTTCTGTTATATGGACAGATTTTGATGATGAAAAATATTTATCTAAAGGTGTTTATAAAGCATTTAAAGAAAATAATCTTAGATATAGCCAGTTAGCACCTATATCAATGTTTGAAGAAATTAATACTAAAACAAATCTTCCTGCTCAGATTGATATTTATTCATCAAATGACAATGAATATAGTTTCTTATTTGTTGCAAAAGGAGGAGGATCAGCCAATAAAACTTTTTTATATCAGGCAACTCCCTCTGTAATTAGAACAAAGCAAATATTAAATTTTTTGGAACCACTTATTAAAAATATTGGAACAGCTGCTTGTCCTCCATATCATCTAGGTATTGTTATAGGAGGAACTTCTGCAGAACTTAATATGAAAACATTAAAATTAGCTACGTGTAAATATTTAGATGGCTTACCTATAAAAGGCAATAATTCCGGAAGAGCTTTTCGTGATATAGAAATGGAAAAAGAAATTTTAAATATGACAAGTAATTTTGGGATTGGTGCTCAATTTGGAGGTAAATATTTTTGTCATGATGTCCGAGTAATTAGATTACCTCGACATGGTGCTAGTCTTCCAATTAGTATTGGAGTAAGTTGTGGCGCAGATAGACAAGTAAGAGCCAAAATAAATGAGAATGGAGTTTTTCTTGAACAATTAGAAAAAAATCCTTCTAAATATTTTCCTAGAATAACCGACTCAAAGTTATCAGAAAATTCAATTCATATTGACTTAAATAAACCTATAGACGAAATCTGCAATATTTTAAGTAAATACGAAGTTAAAACAAGAGTTATACTTACTGGAACATTAATTGTAGCAAGAGATATGGCTCATGGAAAAATTAAAGAAAAATTAGACTCTGGTTTAGAAATGCCAGAATACTTTAAAAACCATCCTATTTATTATGCGGGACCAGCCAAAACTCCAAATGGAATGGTTACAGGATCTTTTGGTCCGACTACAGCTGGTAGAATGGATAGTTATGTAAAAATGTTTCAAGAAAACGGTGGATCAAGAATTATGCTTGCTAAAGGGAATAGATCTACTCAAGTAAAAGATTCTTGTAAAAAATATGGAGGTTTTTATTTGGGCTCTATAGGCGGACCGGGGGCAGAATTAGCTCAAAATAATATTACCAAAGTAGACTGCTTAGATTACCCTGAATTAGGAATGGAGGCAATTTGGAAAATAACTGTAAAGGACTTTCCTGCATTCATAGTTATTGATGACAAAGGAAATGACTTTTTTGACTCATTTAACCTTTTATAAATATTTATTTTTGAATCATGCTTTTAGCAGAATTTACCTGGGTTTTTTTATCAGCCCTAGGAGGCACATTGCAGCCTTTTTGACAAGCTGGCCTTTCTTTCATTCTATCCATCCATAGTCTCAAATTATTTAAACCTGAAATATCCACTTCAGACCATTTATAAATTCTCACCCAGCTCCAATTAGCTATATCAGCAATAGAATATTCATCACAAATCCATTCTCTTCCATTTAAATGCTTATCTAAAACTGTGTAAAGTCTTCTACACTCATTTCTATACCTACTAATAGCGCTTGGAATCTTCTCTTCAAAATAACGACCAAAAACATTTGCTTGTCCTTGCATTGGGCCCAGACCTCCCATTTGAAACATTAACCACTCTATACATTTAATTCTACCTACAGGATCTTGAGGAATAAGTTTATTATATTTATCTGCTAAATATAATAAGATCGCTCCACTCTCAAAAACAGTAAGACCATTATTATCGTGATCAATAATTGCAGGTATTCGACCATTTGGATTAATCTTTAAAAACCATTCTTCTTTTTGTTCTTCTGCATTAAAATCTAATTTCCGTACTTTATATTTGAGCCCTAGCTCTTCTAACGCAATTGAAATTTTATAACCATTTGGAGTCGCAGCTGTAAATAATTCTATCATTAGTCCCTCTATAAAATATATAAAACTAAAAAATACTATACTAGTCTAAAATGCACATTACAAATATAATTACATTAATCAATCACTGGGAGATAGAACGCTATCTAACAATTCATCAAGTATATCTTCTTCTGTCGGTAATTTTGGTATAAGTAAATTATTAGTTATGATTTTAGGTTTAAAATAATCTATAAACTTAGATATTTTTATATCTCTAATAAAGAGTGGTAATTTAGTCTTCTTTAATTCTAATTTTAAATCTTCAAGCTTATTATCTTCTTTTACCTCACTATTTAATTTTACATCATCATTTATTTGTAATTCAGTATTAAGATTTGATAATTCATTTTGAATAGGTAAATTATCTGTCATATCATCCAAATTACTATTAACTTTTATATCAGTCTGATCTTCTGAACTATTAACATCAATATCACTTACAACTATAGAAGAACTACTCTCCGCAAAATTTAATACATTATTATTACTTCGTGATAAATTTAGTGATAAAAAATTATTTAAATCATTATTTAAAAAGAATTTAGAAGTTAAGAAGTAATCCCTGGTTTTAAAATTTAATTGTCCATCAACTAAAGTAAAAAAATCATCAATTTTCATTTCAAAAGTTTGTAGATTTAAATTATAATTTTCATAAGTATAGTTTACTTTAAACTCATCTAATCTTTTTTCTTTATCATTATTAAAAGATTCGTAAATATAGTTAATTAAATTATCTTTGTCTTCAAGATTATTAATATTACTAATTTTATTAGCATCCAATCCTAAAATTAAATTTTTATTAAATTCAATTTGCCCTTCACCTCTCATACTATCAAAAAATTCATCAAAATTACTTATCTGCCCTTTTATAAATAACTCAGAATTAATTTTTGAATTAAATTTATTATAAGCAAAATAATCGTTAAAAAATTCTGAACTATTTATATTTTTAAATATGATTTTACCTTTATATTCATCTAAATTTCTATTTAGAATCTCTACTTCCGTAGATACAGATCCTCCAAATAATTTACCATTTGTACTATTTAAATTAATTAAGTCATCACTTATAGTTAAACGAGAATCAAAATCATATATTTTATATCCATTAATATTAAATAAATCAGATTTTAATATTACATTACCTTCATATTCTTTATTTGTATCCTTATAAAAATAATTATAAATATTTTTAACATTTAAAATATCTAGAGTATTTGCGACTATATCAATATCTATATCGAGAACATCTTTATCCTTATTAACTAGAGCTATATTGCCTGTATAATTATATTTTGAATTGTTAATAGAAATATTTTCAAGCCTTAATTCGCTATTATTTTTAGAAATTTCTGATGAATAATTAGTTTCCCCCTCTCCTAAAAAATCTAATACATTTTCAATATTGTTAATTGAAATATTTAGATCGCCACTAAATTCGTTTATGAAATAATCTTGAACTTTAACTTCCCCACTATAAGTAATTTTTGTATCCAAATTCTCAAACAGCACTTTACTATTTAAATTATTTGATCTACCTTTCGAGGAAATTTTTAATAATCCATCACCAACAATTAAATCTTTAAAAATTTTAGGTAATTCATAAAAATCATGAACTTTAGTAAAATCTTTATGATTAAAATCTATGGATAGATCATACTCCTCATCTTTTTTAGTAAAATTAATTTCCCCACTAACATTTACTAAACCTCCAGTAAAATCTAATATATCTAATCTATCAATAGTAAGAATATTATTTTTATAGGAATTTTTAAAAACAATATTCTTATATTTATTCTTAAATAATAATAAATCCTCTATTTCAACATCTAAATTTATAATATCAAAATTCAATAAATCATATTTATTGATATTTTCAGTTTCATTTTTATCACTCTTATTTAAATAAGAATCCAAATTTAGTTTATTAATTTTTAAATTAGCAAATATACTTTTAACTTCTCCATACCTTAACCTCGCCTCACCATTTATATCACTTGAATCAATCTTGCCTTTTATTGCCGCAAACGTTGCTCCTCCATTTCTAAATACTACGTCACTATTTAAATTAGTTTTTTTCATCCTTGCATCTGAAATATTAGGCAAATCTATAGATAACCATTTATAAAAATCTCTAATATTATCACTTTTTAAGTCAGTCTTTCCTTCAAATACTGAAAAGTCCTTCTTAAATAATCCATTAAATTTTATATCTGTATTACCTGGAAAAATTGCGTTAGCAGATTTAAGTGTATACTTATTTTTATCTTTATCTATTTCAACACTTATATTTCTTATAGGATAGTCTAAAAGCTTAGAAGTACCGATAGATAATATAAACTTGCCAGAATGTTTGTACCAATATGTTTCTTTGTCTTCTTTAGTATCATTTTTATAATTTTTATTTATATTATTAATATTCTCTATAAATAAATCTAGATCGAAATTATTTGAGGAAAATGCAATTTCAATTTCCGGTTCAATTCCATTATTTCCAGATACTGCACCCGTAAAAGAGAAAACACCCATATTAGCATTTATATTAAAAATAGAATAAAATAAATCATTATTCTTAAACCCTAATGATAAATCTCCTAAAAAATTAGTTTTATAATCTATTAAATCAAGATATTTTATAGAACTATCATTCAAAATATTATTAATATTATTATAATTTGCTTCTAATTTTCCTTTTATCTCAGGAAAAAAATCTGAATACATAATATCAAGGTCAGATTTAAAATACATATCATTATTTTTTAATGTAAATTTTGTAAACCACGAATCCTTATTGTTACTATCTTTAATAAATGATGAACTAAGTATAAAATCATTATCGTTTATATTTAGTTTGCCTTCTAAAATATTTAAATTTTCATTAGTTTTTATAGATATGTTATCAAAATCTACTTTAGAAGTATTATTATAAATTATCGTACCGTTAATTATATTGTATTCATTAACTTTAATATTAGGATATTTAATTTGATTAAATTTTGTAAATACTTCTGTATCAAATTCATCAATCTCATCCTTTTTAATAATATTTTTTTCAAATACCCAATTAGGTTTTTGATTTGGCTTATTTAGTAAATTTAATGTTAAATTATCAAAGATTATTCTCTCAATCTCAATATTTCCTCTTAAAAGAGGAAAAAATGATAATTTAGCTATAACACTTTCAGTTCTGAAAAAATTATTAACAACTCCGGATTTTTCATCAACTAAACTAATATCATGAACTTTAACCTGAGGTGAAGGATATATTTTTAACTTGATATCACCGTTTATTCGAGCCGTTTTACCAGTATTTTCTTCAAGCATGGATATTATTTCTGGCTTCCATACTTTTAAGTTTATAAACATTGGTGCAAAAAAAATAAAACTAAAAAAGAGTAATAAAATAATGATAATTATATAGAGAATATATTTTCTAAAACTTCCCGAATTAAAATTTTTAGGTCCTTTTGTATTATTACTTTGTCTTCTAATTTCTTTTTTTGCTAAAGACGGTCTGTCGGGTCTTATAGCCTTGAGCATAATTTGAAGTCCTAATAATTTTAATATTAATTTATATATTATCCTAAATAAATTTTATATCAAAAAATATTAAAATAATGTATCTATGAAAAGTTGAAGTAGAATTATATTAAAAAACATCATCTTCATTATTTCTAATTTTTTTCTCTGTGAATATCATCTATCCAATATTTGTCATTATGCTCGTCTGCCTCTGGGATATCTAGATTTACTACTACTGGATCTTGTCCACTTCTAAATAATACACATTTAAGTATTTCATTATTAGAAGCATTGATTTCTTGATGTGGAACAAATGGAGGCACAAATATAAAATCTCCTGGGTTAGCATGGTGTTCAAATTCTAATTTATCCCCCCATCTCATTTTTGCTTTTCCCGATAAAACATATATTACACTTTCTAGTTCTCCATGATGATGTGCGCCTGTTTTAGCGCTAGGTTCTATATTGACTGTTCCCGCCCAAAT
>JAYGEJ010000077.1:0-9507 GCA_046582425.1 Alphaproteobacteria bacterium | reverse complement strand
ATATAAGAATATAAACTTATTATCTATAAACTATAGGTTTAGAGACACCAACTGCCCATATAGCTGAAATTTCATTAAATAAATTGCCCTTTATGTAACCTTCTACCTCTTCATTACTTATTGTTCTAGTTGCAATTAAACATGCTGTCCCATGCACAATAGACCATGCAGCATTTACTGCCGAATTCATAGATACTCTTTTTCTTAGATCTTCTGTACTAAAACTTTCATTTATTGCATCTAAAAATAACTTATGAAATTCTTGATAATTGTTTATTCTATCGTTATCATAAAGCGTTCGTGAAAACATAAATATAAAAATTTCAGGGTTATCATTAGCGTATTTTAAGTAACTCTTTCCAAGAATAGCTAACTTTATATTTTCATCAGTATCATTAGTTAAAATTTTGTTTTTTAAATGGTCTATGAAATTATTTTTACAATAATATATGGAAGCAAGAATTAGTGCTTCTTTGTCGGTAAAATGATTATATGGAGCTGCTGGAGAAACATCCAAATATCTAGCTGCTTCTCGTATTGAAAATTTCTCTAAATAATTATTTTTTACTGCTTCTAATACTTTAGTAATGAGAAGATTTTTAAGGTCACCATGATGATAATTTTTTTCTGCATCCATATTTAAAAGCCTTGCAAAAATTTAATATTTATTTTTAAATATTTATAATAAACCTAATCCTTCAGCTGTTTGTGTTTCTTTATCATCTTTATCACTTAATTTCATTTCATTATGAGCAGCACCAGCAGGAATCATGGGAAAAACATTTTCCATTTTAGCAACACAAACATCCATCAAAACAGGGCCGTCATGCTCAAGCATTTCTTTAATAGAACTTCTTAATTTTCTGGGATCACTAACTCGCATTCCTTTTATTCCAAAAGAATTAGCTAAAGCTATAAAATCAGGAAGAGAATCTGTATAAGATTCGGCATATCTACCCCCATGAAAGAATTGTTGCCACTGTCTAACCATACCCATATATTCATTATTTAAAATAAAAACTTTAACTGGAATATTTAATTGTCGCAAAGATGAAAGTTCTTGCATATTCATTAAAAAAGAGGCCTCACCTGCAACACAAATTACTGTTTTTTTAGGATGAGCAACTTGAACTCCTATTGCAGCTGGAAAACCATATCCCATTGTACCCAGGCCACCAGATGTCATCCATCTATTTGGTTTATAAAAATCTAAATATTGCGCTGCCCACATTTGATGTTGTCCTACTTCAGTAGTAATAAATGCATCTTTATCTTTAATTTCTTTATTAAGAACTTGTAATGCTTTTTGAGGTTTAATAATTTTTTCAGAATCAGTAAAAGATAGACAATCTTTTTTCTTCCACTTATTAATTTTATTCCACCATTTATTAATACTTTTAGCATCAAGCTTATTTTTATTTAATTTTAATTCTTTAAAAATCGCATCTAGAACATAGTAACAGTCTCCTATGAGAGATAAATCAACTTTAACATTTTTATTTATTGAAGATGGATCAATATCTATATGTATTTTTTTTGAATTTGGAGAAAAATATTTTAAATTACCCGTTATTCTGTCATCAAACCTAGCACCCACACAAAGCATTACATCACAATCATGCATAGCCATATTTGCTTCATAAGTACCATGCATACCAAGCATTCCCAAAAAATTTTTATTTTCTGCAGATACTGCTCCCAAACCCATTAAAGTCTGAGTTATAGGAACATTAAGATAATTTACCAATTTAGTTAAAATAGATGATGCTTTTACTCCTGAATTTATTACACCTCCACCTGAGTAAATTATTGGTTTTTTAGCTTTGAGCAAGATATCTATTGCTAACTTAATATTATTTAATTTTTCTTTCTTAACTGGTTTATAAGAATTCATACTATTAACTTTAACAGCTTTAAAATTTGTTACTGAATTTTGGATATCTTTTGGTAAATCTATAACTACTGGTCCAGGTCTACCTGTTCTAGCAACATAAAAACCTTCTGCAATTGTATTCTCTAGATCATTAATATCCTTAACTAAATAATTATGTTTAGTGCATGAAGATGTTATTCCAATTGTGTCAGCCTCCTGAAATGCATCTGTTCCAATTAAATGTGTAGGTACTTGCCCAGTTAAACATAATAAAGGAATACTATCCATAAGTGCATCTGTTAATCCTGTTACTGCATTTGTAGCTCCTGGGCCTGATGTAACTAAAATAACTCCAACCTTACCGGTGGATCTAGCATATCCTTCAGCCATATGAACTGCCGCTTGCTCATGTCTAACTAAAACGTGTCTAATTCTATTTTGTTTAAATATCGCATCATATATAGGTAATACTGCTCCACCAGGATACCCAAAGATAACTTCAACATTTAAATCTGCTAAAGTTTTAATAATAATTTCAGAACCCGATAATTTCATAAATTACTCTGTTTTAGTTATAATATGTTAAAAATATTTCTTTATATAAATAATTAAGACCTTATTAATACAATTTCTCATACAAAGACAAGACATTACTACAATATTTATCAATATTATCATTAAAATTAATTATTTCATAATCAGCATTATACTGATGCTTAAACCAAGTCTCTTGTCTTTTTGCATATTGATTAGTATGATTAATTGTAATTTCTGATGCTTCTTCAAGGGAAATCTCATTTCTATTGACCGATAATAATTCTCTTACTCCATGTGCTTTCATTATTGGCAAACTCTTATCAAAGTTTTCAAGTTTAGAAACTTCTTTTAAAGCCCCTTGCTCTATCATTTCAAAAAATCTATCTCTAATATTATTACGTAATAATTTTCTATTTGATAATAGTTTAATTTTGAGAAATTTATTAGCTATCTTATTAGACCTTTTATCACTCAACCTCCATTCATATAAAGTCTTTCCCGTTGCTAACCAAACTGAGTATGACCTGATTAATCTTTGCCTATCATTCATACTAATGTTGTATATAAGCTTTTTATCAATATTATTTAATCTATAATAAAAATTTTCATTACCATCATTAGATAAAACATCTTCTGCTTTTTTCCTATACTTTATATCAGTGACAGGAACATCACTTATGCCATCTATCAATGCTTTTATATAAAGTCCAGTTCCACCAACTAAAATAGGAATAATACCTTTTTTAAGTGCAGATGTAATTTCAAATAATGCTCTTTCACTCCACATTAATACGGAACATCTGTTTTTACCTGAAATATATCCATATAATTTATGCTTAACTATTTTTTCTGAATACTTATTAGGCCTAGCAGTAATAATTCTTAATTCTTTATAAACCTGCATACTATCAAAATTAATGATAACTCCATTAATTTTTTTACATAATGATATTGCAAAATCTGATTTTCCTGAAGCAGTAGGACCAGCAATAACAATTATAGGGCTTGAAATACTTATTTTAATTTTTAATCCTTAAACAATTAATTTTTACTTAACTTTAAAGCTATATAAGATAAGGTTCCTTTTCGATTTATTAATAATAAAGCAAAATCTCTAGAAGATCTAATCTCTTCATCAACTCTCATTTCCACATCGGTTGGAGTAAAAACCTTATTTTGACTAACTTCAATTATTATATCTCCAGGAAGTATACCTTTATCAGATGCATCTGTTTCTGATCTTACATCAAGAATTAATACACCATTAAGATTACTAGGTATATTAAATTTAGCCCTATAATCATTTGATATATTACTTAAAAGTAAGCCCAATTCTTCTATTTCTAACTTCTGATCTGTATTAGTTTTAGGTTTAATTTCTGAAACCTCTTGCTCTTCTTCCATTTCTCCTACTATAACTTGTAATTGCATAGGAATGCCATTTCTCCATACTTCAACAGAAACAGGTTTATCAATTTCAGTTTCAGCTACAATTCTTGGCAAAGACCTCATATCATCAACATTTTTACCGTCAAATTTAATTATTACATCGCCAGATTTAATACCTGCTAATTTCGCTGGTCCATCAGGCATTACACCAGAGATTAGAGCACCCTTAGTTTCATCTAATCCTAAGCTAGAAGCAATATCATCAGTAACGGTTTGAATTCTTACTCCAAGCCATCCCCTTTTTGTTTTGCCATATTTGCCTAATTGAAAAATTACACCTTTAGCTAAATTTGATGGAACTGAAAATCCTATTCCCACACTTCCTCCACTAGGAGAAAAAATTGCCGTATTTATTCCCACAACTTCTCCATCCAAATTAAACAAAGGTCCTCCTGAATTACCTCTATTTATTGATGCATCAGTCTGAATAAAATCATCGAAAGGTCCTGCGCTGATATCTCTTCCTCTCGCAGAAATAATACCTGCGGTAACTGTATTAACCAAGCCAAAGGGATTTCCAATAGCTAAAACCCAATTTCCAACTTTAGCAGTGTCTGAATCTCCCCAACTAACTGTAGGTAACTTATCTTCTGTTTCAATTTTAAGAAGAGCTAAATCTGTTTTCTTATCTTTTCCTATTAATTTTGCTTTAAATGTTCTATTATCAGTTAAAATTACGTTAATAGATATAGCATCTTCAATTACATGATTATTTGTAACTATTAAACCTTTTTCATCTATAATAAAACCAGAACCCATAGCTTGTTGTGGTCTCCTCTCTCTCGGAGGTCTCTGTCCACCACGCTTTTCAAAAAAATCGTTAAAAAAATCTTCAAACGGAGAACCTGGCGGAAATTTTGGAGCTCCTGGAGCCGTTGGCTCAAGTGACATAGTAGTAGAAATACTAACAACAGCAGGCGAAAGCCTAGCAGAAAGCTCAGAAAAATCAGGTGGGTAACTATCTGCAAGTGAATTAAAAGAAAAAGTTATTATTAGAATACAAGATGTTAAAAAAGTTCTAAAACAATACAAATTTATTGACATGGTACTACCTTCTTTATTTAAATTATAATGACTATATATTAATAAACCAATCAAAAATATTTCCATTATATTAAAATTTATTAATATAACGAAGTATGAATACAGTTTACATAAAAAATAAGAATTCCGATCACTTTTTAAAAAATTATGTAGAGTATTATAGTTCCTAAAAAAAGGAACAAAAAACCAATCAACCTTATTGAGTTAGTGTTCAAACTAAAAATATAATTTAACATTTTTTTTATATAGGCTGGGAAAAGAGCATAAATTATCCCTTCAAATATAAAAATAATTGATATAAAAAAAAATACTGAACTTATAAAATCTAAATCAATATTCATCAAATTTAAAAGTAATTATTGTTTTCCATCTATATTACTGAAAAAATTGAAAAACTCACTATCTGGTGATAAAACCATAGTGGTATCTTCATCATTTAATGCAAGACTATATGCTTTCATAGATCTATAAAAAGAAAAAAACTCAGGATCTCTACTAAAAGCTTCTCCTAATATTTTATTTTTACCTGCATCACCCTGACCTCGGAGGATTTCTCCATCTCTTTCAGCATTAGCTAATAGTACAGTTCTTTCTCTTTCTGACTCTGATGTTATCTTTCTTGCTTCTTCAGCCCCTTCTGCCCTAAATTGAGCTGCTTCTTGTTGCCTTTCTGTTTGCATTCTTCTAAAAATAGCTTCCGAATTAGCTGGCGGTAAGTCAGCTCTTCTTATTCTAACATCCTCAACTTTTATACCAAATTCTTTAGCTTCTTCTGCAACTAAATTTCCAACTTCATCTAAAAGTGCTTTTCTTTTGTTAGAGATCACATCTTTTAGCGGAACTCGACCTAAAACTTGTCGCAAACTATCATTTAAAATAGATCCTAATCTATTTCTTAATGCAGTCTCATATCTAACTGATTGATAATATCTAAGTGGATCAGTTATTACATATCTTGCAAACGCGTCAACTATAAGCCTTTTTTTATCTGAACTAATTATTTCTTCTCTAGGATTATCAAATAATATCAATCTTTTATCAAAATATTCTACGTTTTGGACTAAAGGTATTTTAAATTGTAGTCCAGGCTCTTTAATCAATTTTACAGGTTCTCCGAATTGTAGAACTAGAGCTTGAACCCTTTGATCTACGTAAAAGAAACTAGATCCTCCTATGAAAAAGACTAATAAAGTAATTATGATTACTGCTATTTTTTTAGGTGTCATCTAGAATCTCCACTTACAGAATTATTGCTATTCTTACTTCTCAATTCAGGTAATGGCAAATAAGGAACTACTCCAGTACCAGCGTTTTTATCAATGATAATTTTTTTTGTATTTTGCATGAGTTCTTCCATTGTTTCTAAATATATTCTTCTTTTAGTAACATCTTTAGCATTAGCATATTCATTATAAATAGAAATAAATCTCTGAGCAGCTCCTTCAGCTCTAGCAATAACTTGCTCTTTATAACCTTCCGCTTCTGCCATAATTTTTGAAGCTTCACCCCTTGCTTCTGGAACTATTCTATTCGCATAAGCCTCTGATTCATTAATTAATCTCTCTTTATCTGCTCTAGCTCGTTGTACATCTCGATAATCATCTATAACAGTTGCCGGTGGATCAACTCTTTGCATTAGTAATGATGATATAATTATTCCAGCATTGTAAGAATCTAGTATCTCTTGGAGCATTTGCTGTGCCTCTTGCCTAATTTGTTCTCTTCCTTCGGACAAAGCAAACTCAATATTGGTCCTTCCCATAATTTCCCTCATTACACTTTCTGCCCCATCTTTAATATTTTGACTAGGATTCCTAATATTAAATAAATAGTTAGCAGCATCTCCAACGTACCATTGCACCACAAAGTTTACATCAACTATATTCTCATCACCTGTTAACATAAGTGATTCATCATCTAAATTTCTAGAACTAATTTGCCCACCTCTATCTGAGCCTTTCCTAAAACCTATTTCTATATTTCTAGTAGTAGTAACAGGAACTACTGTTACCTTTTCTATAGGAGTAGGAAGGTGATAATTTAAACCAGAAGAAGTTGTCTCAATATATTTTCCAAACCTTAAAACAACACCTTGCTCTTCAGGTCCTACAGTATAAAAGCCACTGACCATCCATATTGCTAAGATAGCTATTATGATTAGTGAAATTCCTTTTTTACCTCCCGGTAAAAAGGAACTAGCTTTTTCTTTAGCACTCTTTATAATATCATCAATATTATTATTATTATTCCACGGATTATTATTTTTTGGAGAACCATTATTTGAGGGGCCGCTCCCGCCTGGTCCCCATGGACCATCGTCATTACTATTCCATGGCATGTTTATATCCTTTATTTAAATTTTAATGTTTATAACAATCGTATTAATTTTTGCAAACTTTCATAATGTTTTTGTAATAATATTACTTTAATATATTGGTATATATTATTATATTACAAGCTATAAATAGGTAAAATAATAAATTAAGGTATAAATGATAAAAATTAATAAAAATGTTATAATAAATATTCTAAAAAATGTTAAGGATATTGAATCAAAAAATAATATTGTATCCTCAGGAACATTAAAGAATATACTTATCGAAGATAATTTAATATCAATAATTTTTCAAATAAAATATAAAGAAGAACTTTATCAAGAAATTATACTAGAATGTAAAAAACTTCTTAATCAATATGATAGTAGTTTAAATTATAATATTTTATTAACCTCAGAATTAGAGAATAAAAATAATTCTACAAAAAATACGAATAATAAAGTGATTAATAATAATGGAATTAAACCTGAGGGCATAAAAAATATTATAGCAATTGCATCAGGAAAAGGAGGAGTAGGTAAATCTACTTTGACTACAAATCTAGCTTTATCACTTAGTAATAAAAATATAAAAGTAGGAATATTAGATGCAGATATATATGGCCCTTCCCAACCAAGAATGCTTGGATTAAAAGATAAGAAACCAGAACAGACTTCAAATGGGAAAATCACAACTATAGATAAATATGGCATAAAATGTATGTCTATTGGTTTTTTAATTGATGAAGACAAACCTATGGTTTGGAGAGGACCAATGGTTCAAGGTGCATTAGAACAGTTAATTAAAGATGTTGAATGGGGAGAATTAGATTTACTTCTCATAGACATGCCTCCAGGAACAGGGGATGTTCAATTAACTATGAGCCAGAGAGTTCCTTTATCTGGAGCCATAATAGTATCAACCCCGCAAGATATTGCTTTAATAGATGCTCGTAAAGGCTTAAATATGTTTAAAAAAGTTAATGTACCAATTGTTGGAATAGTTGAAAATATGAGTTATTATATATGTACAAATTGTGGCTCAGAAGCTAAAATATTTGGACATGGTGGAGCAAAACAAACCTCTAAAGATATGAAAGTTGATTTTTTAGGTGAAATACCATTAGATATTAATATACGTATTAATTCAGATGAAGGAAAACCTAATAAAACAATTTTAGAAAAAAACAATAATGCAGCTTATTTTGATAAAATTTCTGAGAAATTAATATGCTTTCTAGAAAAATCTGAAAATGAAAAAACTGAAGGACCAATTATAAAATTTGAATAATTTAAGTTATTTTAGATAACTATGTAATTCATTCCACTCTCTTAAACTTAATCCACTTGTCTTTTGTTCAACTTTATTACCTGCTAACATTAGTTTTATAACATTCATAGCTTCTGTAGATAATTCAACAGATCCAGATCTATAACTTTTGAAGGCTTCTGCTGTATCCGGAACCCTAGATTCCATAATTTTATATATAATATCAGCATAAACTCTAATTTCATATTGAGCATGACTATCAGCTCTAAGAAAAATAAAATTCATTAAATTATGTAAATTAGTTTTCCAATACCACTGAGTATATGTATTTAATGTTAAGTTTATTCTTGCCAGTTCTCTAGATAACCCATCCCGATTTTCATCTATTACCTCACCTTTAAGATTTTCATTTAATAAATACTCATATGTTTCGTAAGACTTTTCTGCATCTCTTTTTAATAAAAATAATGCCTCTTCAGAATCTTTAGGCGATAAAGTATTGCCCCGCCCCTGCTTATTTACTTTAGACTGAACTGCTAAATCTTTTTCTTCTGGTATATAAAATTCTTTATCTAAAACTGAGTATCTTGCTGAATATTCATTTATACTTGCTGTACGATGTCTAATCCATTGTCTTGCAATAAACATAGGTAATTTTACATGCAATTTTATTTCACACATTTCAAAAGGAGTAGAATGTCTATGTCTCATGAGATATCTAATAAGACCTCTATCTTCAGATACACGACTAGTTCCTTTACCATATGAAACTCTTGCTGCTTGCACAATTGCTTGATCATCTCCCATATAATCCACTACTCTAACGAAACCATGGTCTAATGCTGGAAATACTTGATATAATATTTTTTCTAAACCAGGTGCAACCGGCCTAATAGTCTTGCTTGAACTATTCATTGAAGAGTTAATTTCATTTAGTTGATCACTAGAAAGATTATTTTTTGAATTAGTCATCAATTAGCCTCAATTAATATATTATTATAAATATATAAACGATAATTA
>JAYGEJ010000066.1:0-1944 GCA_046582425.1 Alphaproteobacteria bacterium | reverse complement strand
CCCAGATTTTTCTGCAATTTTAGCAGCTTTTATAGGATCAGGATGAAAACCACCTCTAGCATTTCTTATCGTAGCTACATGATCAATATTAATACCCAGCCTCATATTATTCCTTTTTTCTTTTAATTAGTAATTTAATTTTATTTTTTTTATAATTATTTATTATTAACTTAGTTATAAAATAACAAGGAGCACTTATAAAAATGATAGTTATAATAGAACCTAAAAACATAGGTGGAATTAATTTTAATTTTGATAAGAATAAAAAAGAATTCTCATAATTTAATTGTATAAAAAATGTATAGAATGCATTCCATAATAAATATAATTCGTTAGAAATTAATTCCATATTTATTTGGTCTATCTTAGTTGAGGTATAGAAAACACTTCCTATTTTCAAGTTTAAGATACAAATAAATGGAAATGTCCATGGATTACCAACAAAATTTCCTATAATTGAAGCAAAAATACTTACACCAAAAATCCATGCTAGAAATATACCTATAATAAAATGTAAACCAAATAAGGGAGTCATCGCTGCAAGTACTCCAAATGTAAAACCAAGAGAAATGCTATGTGATGTTCCTGGAAGTCTTTTTACTCTCAAGCTAATATATTTTATTAATCTGCCCCAACCATTTCTAGGCCAAAAATAATATGAAATTTTAGATATGAAATTAGTTTTTTTTCTTTGCTTAAATAGCATTATTTACCAGGCCTACTTCCCGGTTTTATAGCAGGTAAATTCTTCAAGTCTTCTGGCAAATTATCTGATTCATAGTTTGGAATATCTAAATTAGCTAAAGTAATAAGAGGAACTCCTAGATCTACTGAATCTCCTCCTCTATTAATCAAGGCAGCCTCAGCCACTATCTCACCACCGAGTTCATGTATACATTCAAAACATTCTAAAGAAGATTTACCCGTAGTAACAATATCTTCTACAACTAGAACTTTTTGGCCTTTATTTATTTTGAAGCCTCTTCTTATTGAAAAAATTCCATCTTTTCTCTCTGCAAATATATTTAACTTATTTAAATGTCTAGATAATTCATAACCCACAATTACTCCTCCCATAGCAGGAGAAACAATTAAATCAATTATATCTATATCAATATGATCTATCACTTTTGTAGCAAGACTTTTACATAATGACTCGGCTATATTAGTATTTGAGAAAACTAAAGCAGATTGTAAATACATTCTGCTATGTAACCCTGATGATAGTATGAAGTGCCCTTCTAATAAAGCATCTATAGATTTATAAATTTTTAAAACCTCATCTTCACTCATTACAGACATTTTTTTAATTCCCTATTAATTATAATTTTCTTTAGCCCTTGTAACCTCGTATACACTTAAATTTGTTCTAAGACCTGTAATAATCTCATTTAAATGTTTAGCATTATTTACCTCTATATCTAATGACAATTGAAAAAAATCGGTAGACCGTTGATTAATAAGGAAATTTGTTATATTACCACCAAGATCAGCTATGATTTGGGTTAAAGTATTTAAACTACCTCTTTTGTTGGTTATAGTAATGTTTATTCTTCCAACATTATTCTCAGAATTTTTTGTATTCCATGTCAAGTCAACCCATAATTCAGGGTTATCTGTATACCTTTCTAAGGTAGCGCAATCTAAGGTATGAACAGTGATACCTTTTCCTTCAGTCATTAATCCTACTATTCTCTCTCCAAATAAAGGATAACAACATTCTCCCATATGAATAGCCACTCCAGGTTTTAAACCTTTAATAGATATACCTTTATTTTTATTATTATTTATATTTAAAATATTGTTCTTCTTTGATTTTTTTGGCAATAATATACTTAGTATTTCGTCACTATTAATATCTCCTTTACCAAGTGAAAAAAACAGAGACCTACGGCTTTTATAGGATATTTGTTTCAAAATAGGGTCAATTAATTTATCGTGGAA
>JAYGEJ010000056.1:0-2605 GCA_046582425.1 Alphaproteobacteria bacterium | reverse complement strand
TCTATACAATCCCAAAATTCTTCCTCTGTCTCCCCCTTCCATGCAAATACAGGTATATTATTATCAGCTATAGCGGCAGCTGCGTGGTCTTGAGTAGAAAAAATATTACAAGAAGACCATCTTAATTCTGCCCCTAAAAATATTAAAGTTTCTATTAAAACAGCAGTTTGTATAGTCATATGTAAACAACCTACAATTTTTGCTCCTTCTAGTGGTTTTTTATCTTTAAATTCCTCTCTAAGAGCCATAAGTCCTGGCATCTCTGTTTCAGCTATTTCTATTTCTTTTCTACCCCATTCGGCTTGTGAGATATCTGCAACTTTGTAATCCATAAATTTACTCATAATCATTCCCTAATTAAATTTCATTGGTAAGAATAGCATATATAGTTTCTATATCTAAAGAGCCTCTAATATTTTGTAAAGTTTTCTTTTGTGTTAATAGTCTAGATATATAGGCTAATTCATTTAAATGGACAGAAGAATCAATTTTAGGAGATATTAGCGTAAATATTAGGTCAACTGGTTCGTTATCAATAGAGTTATAATTAATAGACTTATTTAGCTTTATAAATATGCCTATAGATTCATCAATATTAGAAAGTTTAATATTAGGAAGTGCTACTCCACTTCCTA
This sequence comes from Alphaproteobacteria bacterium, assembly GCA_046582425.1. Taxonomy (GTDB): domain Bacteria; phylum Pseudomonadota; class Alphaproteobacteria; order TMED109; family TMED109; genus TMED109. The sequence goes on along the minus strand of JAYGEJ010000056.1, from coordinate 1,970 downwards.
TACTACTATTTTCTACCTTTTCTTTATCTAAGAAAAAATCAAGAATATTTTTATATGAAAACTTTATATCCGCTTCAATAATTTTAGAAATTTTTGTAAATAATTGTCTTTTATGATTTATATTTTGTATCAAAAAAGTATTAGATTGAGATATAATTTTAGATAATTTAACTTTCTTATTACTATTTTTTTCAGAATCAACATGTTTCATTTATTTGGTCTCTTGATATAATCGGATTTAATGTTTTTTAGAAAAAATATAAATTTTTATATTAATAAAAATACAAGAACCTATCATAATTTATATAGTTTTGATATATTTAAAATTTATTTTTAGATCTTATCAATGAGTTAGCTATATTTAGGCTCTCTCTATATTTTGTTACAGTTCTTCTTGAGATGATAATATTTTCTTTATTTAATATATTGACGATATTATTATCGCTGTAATAAATATTATTATTTTCTTCGTTATCTATTATTTTCATTATTTTTACTTTTATTGAAGTTGCAGAATTATTTATTTTTTTATCTTTATAGTTTGTCCTACTAATAAAAAAATATTTTAGAGGCAATACTTTATTATTAAATTTAATATACTTATTTTTTACAGTTCTACTTACAGTGCTTTCATGTATTATTATTTTATCACTGATTATTTTATGTGTTAGTGGAAGCAATTCTTCTTCTCCACTTAAAAAAAAATTCTTTTGATAGTTCAAAATTTTCTCACTTATTTTTAATAAAGTATTATTTCTTCTATTGAGATTATTTTGAAGCATTCTACCATGCGCTATACAATTTTTTATATATTCTTTTGTATCCTTAACGTTTAGAATTTTTTGTTGTATTTTGATTTCATTCAAGTACTTTTCATCAATCAATACCTCATAATTATTAGTATTATTTAAAGAGCAAATAATATTATTTTTATGTTTTTTCACAATAATATCTGGAATAATTCTTTCTATATTTTCTATTTCTAAAGAATCTATAGGCGTAGGCTTTAGCAATTTAATATTATTAACCATTTTAATAATATCATGTTCTTTTAATGAACATAGTTTTGCTAATTTATTATAATTTCCTGAGGCTATATCATTAAGGTGGCTAATAATTATTTTATAGTTGTTATTAAATAATTTTTTCTTTTTGAGTTGAAAAGATAAATGTTCTTCTAAAGAGCTGGAAAATATTCCTTCAGGGTCTAGTAATTTTAGTTTTTTTAATACTAATTTTGCTTGTCTTAAGGAAGTTTTAGTTTCCAGTGCTGCTTCTTCTATAGAGATTTTGCAAAACCCCTTATCATTAATATTCTCAATGAAACACTGAACTAGTTTCTCTCCCCATATATTTAATGAAATAAATGAACTTTGTTCATATAACCATTCTTTAACATTGCTATTTTTTGCATAATTATCAATATTAATATCTGTATCATTATATGATTTTTTTTTATTTGAAATTAAAAAAGGATTTTTTTCTATTTCTTTTTGAGTATATTCAGTTAGCTCATTAGACGACATTTGTAAAATTTTAATAGAATTAATTATATTAGAATTAATTTTTTGGTTAATTTTTATTGATGGTCTTTGTGAAATATTTTGCTTGAGCATATTAAAATATTATAAATTAAATTTTTCGCCTAAGTAAACTCTTCTTACATTTTCGTCTTCTATTATTTCTGAAGGTTTACCACTCATTAATATTTTGCCATCATGCATTATATAGGCCCTGTCTATTAACTCTAGTGTTTCTTTTACGTTATGGTCTGTTATAAGCACTCCTACACCTTTATCTTTTATGTGTTTTATAAGTTCTCTAATTTCTTCAATTGCTATAGGATCAATCCCAGCAAGAGGTTCATCCAAAAGAATAAATGAAGGCTGCATAGCTAAGGTTCTTGCTATTTCTACTTTTCTTCTTTCTCCTCCTGAGAGGGATAAACTGGAAGTTCTTCTTAAATGTGT
>JAYGEJ010000028.1:0-3309 GCA_046582425.1 Alphaproteobacteria bacterium | reverse complement strand
CTAATCCCCATTGAGATGCAGAATCTCTATCTTTATTTGAAGGTTTAACTGAAATTTTATTATCCTTATATTCTACCTTAACTAAATCTGTAATCTCTTCAGTCAATTCCCCCAATTTTCCTTTTACAGACAAAACTTGTCCGTCTATATTAAAATTGACTCCTTCAGGAACAACAACTTCATTTTTACCTATTCTTGACATTATTCTCTATCCTTTAAAACACACTGCATAATATTTCGCCACCAATATTAGCTATCCTAGCTTCATGATCTGACATTAAACCTTGTGATGTTGAAATTATTGAAATTCCAAGCCCTCCATAATTTAAAGGCATATCTTTTTTTGATGAGTACAATCTTAATCCTGGTCTTGACGCTCTTTTAATTTCTTTAATAGCAGGTTTACCCTCAAAATATTTCAGCTCAATCAATAATATAGGTTTTTTATTTTCATCATCCTTAATTGTAAAGCCTCTTATAAAGCCTTCTTTCTTTAAAACCTGTAAAACAGATACTCTTAACTTAGACTTAGGGCACTCTACTATTGCTTTTTTAGCTGTAAGTCCATTCCTAATTCTAGTTAACATATCTCCTAATGGGTCTGTCATAGTCATATTAAATCTCCTACCAGCTAGCCTTAATGATACCAGGAAGTTGTCCACTAGATGCTAAATCTCTAAACGCAATCCTACTCATACCAAATTTACGGTAATTTCCTCTAGGTCTTCCTGTAATTTCACACCTATTTCTAATCCTTATTTTAGAACCATTTTTAGGCAATGCAGCCAATTTTAAAACTGCTTTAAATCTATCCTCTTGAGAAGTATTTTTATTTTTTATTACTTCTTTAAGAGCATCACGCTTTTCCTTATGAAGCGCTGCCATATGTATTCTTTTTTTATTTTTATCTATTGCACTTTTTTTTGCCATTTTTACTCCTATTTCCTAAATGGTAAGTCAAATTTTTTAAGTAAGGCAAGACCTTGATCATTATTTTTTGCACTAGTACATATTATCACATCTAACCCTCTTACTGTATCAACATCATCATAATTAATTTCGGGAAAAACAATCTGTTCTTTAAGACCCAAAGCAAAATTTCCTCTTCCGTCAAAACTTTTAGGGCTTAAGCCTCTGAAGTCCCTAACTCTAGGTAAAGAAATATTAATTAACCTATCTAAAAATTCATACATTTTTTCTTTCCTTAACGTAACTTTACATCCAATATTCATTCCATCTCGAAGTTTAAATGTGGCAACAGATTTTTTAGCTTTAGTAATTAGTACTTTTTGGCCAGAAATTTGAGTTAAATCTTTTATGGCTCCTTCAATTTTCTTTTTATCAGAGGCAGCTTCTCCTACTCCCATATTTAAGACTATTTTTTCTAATTTAGGTACCTCATTAACATTCTTACAAGATAACTCATTGTATAACTCATTTTTAAATTTATTTTCATAAAGTTCTTTTAATCTTGCACTCATTTATAACTCCACTAATCTAATAAATCGCCAGAACGCTTTATAAATCTTACTTTTCTACCGTCCTTTAAAAATTTATAGCCAATTTTTGATGCCTTTTTATCTTTAGGATCTATATGGGAAATATTTGAAACATGAACTGACAATTCTTTATCAAGAATACCTCCTTGAGAAGTTTGACTCTGAGCTGTATGCCTTTTAGCAACACCCACACCCCTAACTATAACTCTACTTGTTTTTGGAAAGACAGTAATTATTTCACCAGTTTTACCTTTATCTTTGCCTGTAATAACTATGACGTTATCACCTTTTTTAACTTTCAGTTTATTCATTTCTACAATACCTCCGGCGCTAAAGATATTATTTTCATAAAATTTTTCCCACGAAGCTCTCGGGTCACTGGCCCAAATATTCTAGTTCCAATAGGTTCTTCTTGTTTATTAATTAATACCGCAGCATTATTATCAAATCTTATAGCACTACCATCCACACGACGAATTTCCTTTGATGTTCTTACAACTACTGCCCTGTGCACATCACCTTTTTTTACTTTTCCTCTAGGTGCAGCTTCCTTAACAGAAACTACTATAACATCTCCAACAGCTGCATACCTTCTTTTAGATCCGCCTAAAACTTTAATACATTGAACTCTTTTAGCTCCTGAATTATCGGCAATACTTAAATTTGTTTCTGTTTGAATCATATTCTTTCCAATTATATTTAACCGTTTTTATCGGTTATTACGGTCCATGTTTTTTTCTTAGAAATCGGTCTACATTCAATAATTTTTACTTTATCACCTGTTTTAAAAGTATTATTCTCATCATGTGCATGAAACTTACTAGAACGTGTTATAGTTTTCTTATATAATGGATGCCTAACGCGCCTATCCACATTAACAACTATTGTTTTTTCATTGCCATCACTAACTACTGTTCCTTGTAAAATTCTTTTAGGCATTTGCTAATCTCCTTTTTTGTTCAGATAATGCTGTATGTATTCGGGCAATATCTCTTCTTACTTGCAAAATTTTAGAAGAATTTTCAAGTTGTCCAGAAGACTTCTGAAATCTCAAATTAAATTGTTCTTTTTTCAACTTAACTAACTCAGCTTTAAGCTCATCTTCTGTTTTCTGTTTTAAATCTGTAAAATTCATTTAAACTCCTAATTGTCTCGTAACAAATTTAGTTCTAATTGGTAATTTTGCAGATCCTAATTCGAACGCTTCTCTAGCTAGGGACTCTGCAACTCCATCCAATTCAAATATAATTCTTCCAGGCTTAACTTTTGCAGCCCAAAACTCAACAGAACCTTTTCCTTTACCCATTCTTACCTCTGTAGGCTTCTTGGTTACAGGAAGATCAGGAAAAATTCTAATCCAAACTCTTCCTTGTCTTTTTATATGTCTTGTTATTGCTCGTCTTGCAGCTTCTATTTGTCTCGCCGTAATTCTTTCCGGTTGAAGAGCTTTCATTCCATAAGAGCCAAAATTAAGAACTGTTCCACCTTTTGCATCTCCATGGATTCTACCTTTATGAGCTTTTCTATATTTTGTTCTTTTAGGACTGAGCATTATCTTGGAGCTCCCTGTTGTGTGCTTCTTGCATTTTCCATAGCCATAGGGTCGTGTGCCATTAATTCTCCTCTAAATATCCATACTTTAATTCCACAGTTTCCATAAGCCGTAGCTGCAGTAGCTACACCATAATCAATATCGGCTCTAAGCGTATGTAAAGGAACTCTTCCTTCTCTATACCATTCTATTCTAGCTATCTCAGCTCCACCTAATCTTCCACCAGCATTTATTCTTATTCCTAAAGCTCCTTGTCTC
>JAYGEJ010000095.1:0-6240 GCA_046582425.1 Alphaproteobacteria bacterium | reverse complement strand
TATATATGTTTTTTAAATACTCTTTGCTTTAAATATACTTATTCTTATGACATAGATGATTTACAAAAATTACTTAAAGATAATGAATGTATTAATTGTGATCTATCCGAAGCTGACTTAAGAAAACAAAATTTAGTTGGAGCAAATCTAGAAGGTTCAAATTTAAACAAAGCTAACTTATGGAGAGCAAATTTAGAAGGTGCAAACTTAAAAAATTGCTCTTTTGAGGGTGCAAATATTAGACGGGTTAATTTGCAAAATACTAATTTGGATAATAGTTCATTTAGGTGGGCTATAATTAGACATTCATTAATGGATGGAGCTACAGCAATAAATACAGATTTTAGAAAAGCTGGAATCAGAAAAACAAGTTTTAAAAATGTTGTTTTATGTAATAGTAATATGAAATATGGAATAGATAATTCGGGATGTAAAAAAAATGACTAAATTATTAAAAATTATTATTACTGTTCTATTAATTTCTCCTAAAGTCTTAATGTCTGCTGACATGTCAGGCTATTTGTTAAGTAAAGCAATCAAAGAATTTAATAACAAAAACTATGAGTCTGCTTATAAATCTTTAACAAATATAGCTCCAGCAGGAAATCCAGTAGCAAATTATCTTTTAGGTCAAATGTATTTAAAAGGTTTAGGAATAGAGCCTAATTATAAAATTGCTTATGATATGATTTTATATTCTTCACAAAAATTATTTGGGCATGATAAATCTTTAGCAATAGAATCTCAAATTACTCTTTCTAATATGTACGCTAATGGCATTGGAACTGATACTGATAAATCAAAATCCTATATGTGGGCATATATAGCATATAAAACCAGTGAGAATATACATTTAACTTATTTAGAAAGCCTACAAAGCACTATACCCCCAGAAGATATTAAAAATATAGAAAATAAGGGTTTAAAACTTTTTAGAAAAATTATAAAAGATTAAATTTATTTCATTATTGATAAATCAGTAGATTCAAGATTTCTTACTACAATAGCATCTCTATCAATTAATGTTTCAACTTTTGGAGCAATTTCTTTTATCCATCTATCACTTTTATAAACATCTTTGTATAATTTATCTTTATGCTCTAAACTTTTAAAACGTCTAATCCAAATATATGTCTCATCATCATCTTGAACAGAAAAACTACCGTGTATAACCATTCCTTTTGAAACTTGAAATGGTATGATTGTTTTTTCCATATAGCTTAACCATTCTTCCATCTTGTCAGGATAGATCTTATATGTTCTTAACTCAAAAAACGCTGACATTGTATTCTCCTATATTTTATTTTTTAAAATATTCAATCTCATTGGTTGTATAAATTTATATATACTATTTGAATAATTTGATAAATTATTGAATTCATTTAGTAAAAATTCTTTATTATTCTCTATATAACTCATTCTATTTTCATCTACTTTTGATAAAAAATCAATACACTCATCGCCACTATTAAAGGCTTTAACTTCATTATATATTACCTCTTTAATAATTTCTAAATTATATTTCTCACATTTATTTATTACTTTATATGCTTCATTTCTTACCTTTGTTTCATCATCAATATTCTTAACAAAATTATGAAAGTTGCCTTCTGCAATTGGTTCAATAATTAATATACTTCCAGTATTAATAATTTTATTTTTACAACATTCTATTGATCGTTCCATTATATCTACTGGAATATGATGCAAACTGTTAAAAAAAAATATTAAATTATATACATTTGTTAGATCATTAATATTTTCTGCACCGGCTTTGATAAAATTGACTTTATTATTATAATCTTTACTTTTAGCATCATTAATTTGTCCTTCAGAAGGATCTATAGCATCAACCTGGCTTCCATTTTTACTTGCCCAACGACTAAACCAACCATTTCCACAACCTACATCTAATACTACTTTATCTTTAAAAGATATTTCTTTTAACAATATTTTTTTTGATTCATTCCAACCTGACATTTGACACCTAAATCTATTTGTTCTCTTTTTGTTCTTATGTTAAAATAGTATTTCAAAAAAGAAAGTAAGATTAATGAAACATAAAAATCAAAATAATTTACCATTTATTCATAAAGATACAAAAAAAATAACGAAAAATGGTAAAATATTATTAATAATAGAAAAAAATAAATATTTGTTGGAATATAATAATAGAAAATATATTTGCATTATAAACAACAAAAAAGAAATTTGTGCTTGTTATAATTTATGGAGTTAAAAATTAAAATTATATGGTGCGGCCAAGAGGACTTGAACCTCCACGAGATCTCTCTCACAACGACCTCAACGTTGCGCGTCTACCAGTTCCGCCATGGCCGCAATGTGTAAAAAATATCAAAGAAATCACAAGCGTCAAGATTTAATATATTTTTCAGCAGTTCTAATATCTTCTGGATTATTTATATTAAAGAAAGGGTTTAGTTTATCAAAACTCCAATCTACGATAGAAACCTCATAAGAGGCAGAGAATGCGTCAATTTTTCTTATTCCCGCGCTTAAAGCCTTGTCTAAATGATTATCCAAAGAAAGTGACCACATACTTACTACTGGATAAATATTATTATTAGAAGAAGCAAAAATTATATCTGAATTTTTTATTTTTAACTCTAAGGACATTCTATGTACTAAATCTATAGGTAATAAAGGAGTGTCCACTGGAACAGTTATGACATGAGATGCTGGCTTAATAGACTTCTTTGCCCATTTTATTGCCGATGAAATGCCAGCTAATGGACCTGAACCACCTTTCTCAGTAATTAAATCCTCTATAATAGAGTAATTATATCCCGAAAAATTATTTTTTTCTCTTGTATTTATGGCTACTATGTCTACTTGTGGTTCAAATTTCCGTAAAACCAAATCAATTAAAGGAACTCCTAAGATATTTATAAAAGCTTTACCCTTACCTCCTAGCCTTCTTGCACTTCCTCCTGCTAATATAACCCCAGGAAACATTTATAAATCAAGCATAAAATTTATATTAATCATAAATAATTCTCTCTAATCCAGATAATGCAATAAATCGGTTCCCTTTAGCTCTTCCTATTAAAGTAAGATTAGATTTTCTGGCTAAATCTACTCCAGCTGCCGTAAAACCAGAACGTGAAATTAAAATAGGAATATGCATTTGCACAGTTTTAATTACCATCTCGCTCGTTAGACGTCCCGTAGTATATAAAAGCACATCTTCTGTAGCAAGTTTGTTAAACCATAACCATCCAGCAATTTTATCAAGTGCATTATGCCTACCAACATCTTCAATATATATTAAAGGTTTATTGTCTTTACATAATACACATGAATGTATGGCTCCAGCTTCTAAATATAATGAAGGCTGTGTATTTATTTCTTTAAGTAAAGAAGTAAGACATGATGTATGAAATTTGGCATTCTTATTTAACTTAACATTCTCAAATAAATCCATTACATCTGAAAACATTGTTCCAACAGCACAACCTGATGTTCTAATTTTTTTTTGCATTTTATCTTCATAGTTAGTTTCTTTCTCAGTTCTAACTACTATTACTTCAGCTTCCCAATCTAAATCTATAGAAATTATTTTATCATTTTTACTTAGCATACCTTGATTAACTAAAAAGCCTACAGCCATCCATTCAGGGTGGTCTCCGACTGTCATACTAGTTACTACTTCTTGCTTATTTAAATAAATTGTAAGGGGCCTTTCCATTACAACATTTTGTGAAAAAGCATTTCCTAAATGATCTTTACCATTAACTTTTTTAAATAATCTTTGATCATTAATATCAGGTTTAATAGATAAATTTTTATTCATTATATTAGAGAAGCCTATTATTAAAATAATAGGCTTCTAGTTCCTATTTTATATTATGCCTTAAAGCCTGGATGCGTATTCTCTACAAAATGCTTCTTATTAACTGGTTTAATTAATAAATTAGAGAAAAATGCAATTATCAATAAGCATGCCATAGCGTACATAGTGGTATTATACAAACTTGGAGTTGGATCAACAGTTCCTGCAGGAGCAATCTCCATTAATTTTGAGATTGTTACTGTTTTTGCTTTAACTAACTCATCTACCTTATCTATAGGTGCACCAAATTTTTCTAAAAATGCTGAAGGGTCTATTGTCGCAACTAATTTATCTAAAGAGTTAGTTACAGATAATTTTCTTAGCTCAGCAATAGCAACTGGTCCTATTACACCCGCAGTACTCCATGCAGTTAATAATCTACCGTGAATACCCCCTACATGCATTGTTCCAAACATATCAGCAAGATAAGCAGGTATAGTAGCAAATCCACCACCATACATAGTAAATATAATCATTGTTGCTGCATAAAACATTACTAAGTACATTATTTTAGGGTCAACACTTACTGCATTAGCAGTGAAAGGGATAGATAAATATAACAATGTTCCTATTACAAAGAAGCAGTGATAAGTATTCTTTCTACCTATAAAGTCAGACAAAGATGCCCATATAATTCTTCCACACATATTGAAAACACTAATCATTAATACGTATGTTCCAGCAAAACCAGCGGTAACCATGGTAGCCATTTCACTTCCAGCAGGAGCTGAACCAAATATTTCTGACATCATTGTTTTAGCAACCCCTATAACCCCAATTCCAGCAGAAACATTAAAACATAATACTATCCATAGTTGATAAAATTGTGGTGTCTTAATAGCTTGATTAATATGAACATTATTAAGTGTTTTCATTTTAGATGCAGACTCATCTTTTGAAGGAGGTTTATAGCCCTCTGGCAACCAACCTTCTGCAGGTACTCTGTATTGGAATGCTGCAATAATCATAATTATAAAGTAGACAATTCCTAATGTTAAAAATGCTCCTCCAGCACCGGTATTTCCTGTACCAACTACATAAACTCCAGCATCACCTGGAATTGACATTTGAGCTGCTTCAGAAGCTGACGCAACAACTACTTCAACTTTTTTACCGGCTATCTCTGCAAATCTTCTTCCTCCCTCTGTTATAAGTGTAACGGCCGATTCTAAGCCTAAATATTCTGGCGCTTTAGCATAGTAATCAAGAAGAAACTTTTTAAGTGGCGCTCCAATCATAGCTCCACCACCAAAACCCATTATGGCCATACCTGTTGCCATACCTCTTCTATCAGGGAACCATCTTATAAGTGTAGAAACAGGAGAAACATAGCCTAAACCAAGTCCACATCCCCCTAATACCCCATATCCTAGATATATTAACCAAAGTTGATGTGTCATAATACCTATACTACCTACTATAAAGCCTCCACCCCATAAACAGGCAGCCGTTACTCCTACACATCTTGGCCCTACATCTTCTAGCCATTTACCAGCTATAGCAGCTGCAAGCCCTAAGAAGACTATTGCAACTGAAAAAATCCAAATAACACTGCTAAGTGTCCAATCATCAGCAGCACTGCTTACAACTCCTAATTCCTTAATTAAGGCTGGATTAAAAATACTCCATGCATATACAGAACCTATACATAAATGAATAGCTATAGATGCAGGAGGTATCCTCCATCTGTTATAGCCTTTTGGCGCTACTATCTTATCTTTCATTAAAAATGAAAACATTCCTGACATTAATTATCTCCCCCTTGAAAACTCTAAAATTGCAAATTAAACCATAACTTAGCTATAAAAAATTGCAAACGCTATATTTATTAAATATCTATTCAGCGGTTATTTCAATTTTATTAACTTTAGCTGCACAAAATTTAAATTCAGGTATTTTACCGAATGGGTCTAATTGCGGATTTGTTAAAATATTTGCAGCAGCTTCATTAAAACAAAATGGCATAAATATCATTCCTTCAGGCAATTGCCAATCTTGTCTTACCGCTACAGATACAAAGCCTCTTCGTGTAGAAACCTTTACATTCTGACCAGGTTCTATATTCATTTTTTTCATATCAATTGCATTCATACATAAAATAGCATTTGGTTCTATTCCATCAAGTATTTCTGAAGTTCTAGTCATAGCACCAGTGTGCCAATGTTCTAATAATCTGCCAGTAGTTAAAACTAATGGAAAGTTCTCATCTGGTATTTCTGCAGGTGATACTAATTGAGCAGGAACAATTTTACCTCTTGTATCTTCAGTAGGATAACCTTCAACAAATATAATATCATTACCAGGACTATTTATATCATCACATGGGTATGTCACACTATGCTCTTTTTCTAACCTTTCCCAAGTAATATTATTTAAAGAAGGCATTA
>JAYGEJ010000091.1:0-2911 GCA_046582425.1 Alphaproteobacteria bacterium | reverse complement strand
TTTTATAAGTAAAAATAATTATATCATAAATAAATATAATTTAAATTTATTCTTGCATAATATATGAGAAAGAATGATCCTATATATCCATCTTTAAAAAGTTACGGAATTATTATGAAAAATATTATAGAATTAGATACTGGAACTAGACAATTATTATCACATATACATGGAAATGTAGGAATTATAACATTAAATAGGCCTGAGGCAAAAAATGCTTTATCCGACGAACTAACTCCTGCATTAAGAAAACAAATTTCAAACTTTAATATAGATGATAGAGTAAATGTTCTTATAATTACTGGCGCAGGAGATGCTTTTTGTGCAGGAGGTGATGTAAAATCTATGAATTCTTCTAAGTCTAAAAAAGGTGGATGGAGCGAAGAGGAATCTGAAGAAAAAGTTATTAAGAATTTACAAAAAAAACAAATGACATTAACGCATAATCTTTATAATTTTTCTAAACCTACAATTGCGGCTCTTCCTGGTGCAGCCGCAGGAGCAGGATTATCTATAGCTCTATCATGCGATTTTAGATATGCAAGTGAAAATGCTTTTGCAATAGCAGGTTATGGAAAAATAGCTTTAACTGGCGATTATGGTATGTCATGGCTACTTCCAAGATTAGTAGGAGTTTCTAAATCTAAAGATATGATGCTAAGTAATTGTAGAGTTTTATCTAAAGAAGCTCTAAATATTGGGTTATTCGATAAAGTAATTGAAGGTGATAATTTATTAAAGTATTGTTTGGAGTATGCTAATATTTTGAGTAGCTTCTCTCCAATTGCTCTTAAAGCTATGAAAAATAATATTCAAAGTTCTTATCATTTAAACCTGGAAGAATCATTAAATCAAGAAGCTGTTGAATTAATTAAAATTTCTAAATCTAATGATCATAAAGAAGGAATAAGAGCATTTGTTGAAAAAAGAAGACCTCAATTTAGTGGAAATTAAATGGTATGGTTTGAAAATAGTTTCACAAGGGCTCTAAATATTAAATATCCTATTATTCAAGCTCCTATGGCCAGCGCAGCAAGTATAGAACTTGCAGCAGCGGTTTCTAATACTGGAGCATTAGGGTCACTTGGCTTAAGTTATCATAAAATTGAAAATATATTATCTGATTATCAAAAAATATTAGCTAAAACTAATCATAGTATAAATCTTAATTTTATGACACATAAAGAACCTAGTAAAAATGATATCAAAGCTAAAAAATATATGGATGAAGTAAAAACATATTTTGAAGAATATAAAATTACTGAAATACCAAAATTAGTAAATACGACCGAGACTTTTAATAAAGAACACCTTGATCTTTTATTAAAAATGAACCCTAAAGTTGTTAGTTTTCATTTTGGTCTGCCTAATGAAAATTATATTAAATCTATTAAAAACCAGAATATATATATTATTAGTTCTGCTACTACTGTAAAGGAAGCAAAGATATTAGAAAATTCGGGTGCTGATGCAATTATTGCTCAAGGATATGAAGCTGGAGGACATAGAGGAACTTTTGCATCAACTTATAAAGAGGGAGAAATAGGCTTATTTTCCTTATTACCTCAAGTAGTTGATGCAACATCTGTTCCTATCATAGCTGCAGGAGGAATAGCTAATGGTAAAGGAATTGCAGCAGCACTAATGTTAGGAGCAGAAGGAGTTCAACTTGGTACTGCATTTTTATCTTGCCCAGAAGCATCAGTTCACCCTCTATGGAAAAAAGCTTTAAGTGAAGCCTCTAAAAGAGAAACAAGAATAACAACTGCATTTACAGGCCGACCAGCTAGGGGAATAGTAAATAGACTAATTAAAGATATGGAGTATAAAAATAATATAATTCCAGATTTCCCAACTGTAGGTTCAATTATTAAACCTTTAGCTAATATTGCTGCAAATCATGGAGATGATGGTTTTCTATCTCTTTGGGCAGGTCAATCAGCTCCCATGAATAGGAATATTACTTCTTCAGAATTAATAGAATTATTGGTAGAAGAAACATCAACTGCTTTAAATAATTTTTATAAAAATTAAATTATATTTCTTTTTAAAATAGATGCCATTTTATCTTTTAATAATAAAATACCTTTTAAAGGTCTTACCATTACTTTAAAAGTGATTATTTTTTTATTATTCCATGAAATAATATCAATACCATTAATATATATATCATCTAGTTTACACTCAAATTCGCATATTGCCTGATTATCTTGTTGAATTTCATTTATGTATTTAAAAGAATTATCAAATAGTACTTCTGAAGCTGCTTTTAAATAAGTTTTAGTTATTATTTCTCCTCTTTGGGGAGTGTGCACTACTGGCGAATAAAAAACTGCATCCTCTGATATTAAATTATCAAGAATACTTATATCTTTAGTTTTTACGAAATTATGCCATCTTTCTATTACCATATCTCACCTTGTTAAATAAAATTAATATTTACTATATTAATATAGTATTTAATTTAACTTGACGTAACAATATTATTACTAGAAATATTGCTCATGAACCAGTTAACAGAAAACATAAATAAAAGAAGAACCTTCGCTATAATTGCTCATCCAGACGCAGGTAAAACTACACTAACAGAAAAATTATTACTTTTTGGAGGTGCTATTCAACTTGCTGGAGCAGTAAAAGCAAGAGGAAATCAAAGAAGAGCCACCTCTGATTGGATGAAAGTTGAAAGAGAAAGAGGTATTTCTGTTTCATCTTCTGTTATGACATTTTCTTATAAGGAAAAAATATTTAATTTACTTGATACTCCTGGTCACCAAGATTTTTCTGAAGATACATACAGAGTTTTAACAGCTGTTGACTCAGCGGTAATGGTTTTAGATGGAGCTCAAGGAATTGAAACACAAACAAAAAAATTATTTGAAGTTTGTCGATTAAGAGATATGCCAATAGC
>JAYGEJ010000089.1:0-1798 GCA_046582425.1 Alphaproteobacteria bacterium | reverse complement strand
CTACTGGTGCAAATGAGTTTGCTAAGAGATATACCACTTGTCATTTTGATCTACCAATGAGAAATTGTGATATAAAAATTGATGATACTGTTATTGTAAAATCAGGGAAACTTGTAGGTCCCTTAGGTTAATGACTTTAAATAAAATAAAGCAAGGTTCAGTAAGAGGTAAGCCTCTAATTAATTTTAAAGAAACTGGTAATGGTCCTCCCGTAATATTTTTACACGGAATAGGTGGAAATAGTGACAATTGGTACGAGCAGCAAAATGCTATTGCAAATGATTTTACATCCATAGCTTGGGATGCAAGAGGTTATGGTGATTCAGATGATTACGAAGGAGCACTTAAGTTTGAAGATTTTAGTCACGATTTAATTAGATTATTAGATACTAAAAATATAGATAAAGCACATTTAGTAGGTTTATCTATGGGTGCTAGAATATTAATGGACTTTTATCCAAAGTATAGAGATAGAGTTGCTACATTATTTTTATGTGATTGTTTTTTTGATTATAAAATTTTAAGTAAAGATAAACAAAAAGAATTTATTGATTTAAGACAAAAACCGCTTAAGAGTGGAAAAACACTTAGCGAGATTGCTCCAGCCCTTATTAATTCTCTCGTGGGCCCAAATTGTTCAGATGAAGCTAAATTAAAAATAAAACATAGTTTTTTAAAAATTCATATTGAATCTTATTTAAAAACTATTTCTGAGAGTATTACTTATAATGCCAGTAGTAATTTATCAAAATTTAACGTTCCTACTCAGTTAGTTTACGGAGAGTATGATAAATTAACGCCTGTAAGTATTGGTTATCTAGCTAAAGAAAAAATTAAAAATTCTTCGTTAAATATTATAAAAAATGCTGGGCATTTAAGTAATATAGAACAACCATTAAGTTTTAATAAAATTCTTTTAGAATTCTTATTAGAACATAAAGATAAGGCAAATTTTAAGGAAGTATAAAACTATGAAAGAAGTTTCAGTTCTAATATCAGGGGGAGGTTCTGTAGGTTTGTCTTTAGCTGCAGAATTAGGTTGGAGAAATATAGATTGTATGGTGGTAGAACAGGCAGCAGGATTAAATAATCATCCAAGAGCTAATGCTGTAGCTAATAGAACAATGGAATATTATCGTAGATGGGGAATAGATAAAGCTATTACAGAAGCTGGTATTCCTCCTGATCATCCCGCAGATTATTATTGGGTCTCTAGCTTGCATGGTAGACAGCTTCACAGAATATCTTTGCCTCCTTTTAAAAAAATTAGGGAAGTGAAAGATACTGGAGGTTATGTTAAAGAAGAGCATACATGGTCTCCTTATTTAAAAACTATAACGGGCCAGAATGAAGTAGAAGAAACAATTTTAAATTACATTTATACACTTTCTAATATTAATATGAATTTTAACTGTTCATTAGAATCATTTGAACAAGATTCCTTAGGAGTTACTAGTAAGGTAAAAAATATAAAAACTGGGGTAATAGAGGAGGTTAGAAGTAAATATTTGATTGCATGCGATGGAGGTAAATCCATGGTAAGAGAGAAACTAAATATTGGTTTAAGTGGAAGAGCTGATATGGCTAAATTTGTATCAATTTATTTTAAAGCTCCTGACTTTATGAAATGTCATAAATTTGGTTCGGCTAATATATTTTTTCCTTTACATAAAGATTATGCAGGTTTTCTTCTTAATTGGGATGGAGGAACTACTTTTACTTATCATTTGATGCTTAAGCCGGGACAATTGTGGAATAAAGTAAATACAAAAAAATCTATAGAAGAAGTATTAGGACA
>JAYGEJ010000099.1:0-1742 GCA_046582425.1 Alphaproteobacteria bacterium | reverse complement strand
TTAGAGATGAATTTGCTTTAGACGGTGTTCCAATAAGAATAATTTTTAAAAATACTAAAAACCCTTATGTTAAAGGATCATAACTTTTTTCTAAAAAATTGATAAAATGATTTGCTGATAATTCTGGAGTATTTAAATTATTATTATTTTCTCCTGGAAATATAGTATTGCGTAATGTCCCCGCAACTGGTCCTGGGTCATAAGTACTAACTATTATATTTGTTTTTATAATTTCTTTTTGCCAACTTTTAATTAATGCTTCTATCGCATTACTACTAAGTATATAACTGCTAAAATATGGCTCATTATATGTTTTTCTTTTACAAATAAAAAAATATGCTCTTCCATATTTTGAAAACCTAAGTAAAGGATCAAAAGCTCTAATTAATTGCCAGCTAGCAGAAATATTAATATTTATAAGCTTATTAAAGTCTTTAGGATTTATATGATGAATAGGACTAAGTTTAGGATAAAATGAAGAACAGTTAATGAGAATATCTAGCTTTTTATATTTTTCAAAAATTTTCCCTCCTAATTTATCTATAGACCTTCCATGGCTAAGGTCTAACGTGATGATTATAGGTTTCAATTTTGAAATATTTATTATCTCATCATAAAGTTCTTCTAATTTATCTATATTTTTGGATACTAATATTAATTGTATATTTTTATATGCTAATTTTTTTGTTATAGCTTTACCTAATGTTCCTGTTGCTCCGATAATTAATGCTAGACGAGTATCCATATACTCCCGCCTTATTTATCTTTTAGTAATGATAATTGACTAGTTAGAGCCCCATCATCTCTATCTACTAACCTAGTAGGATAATCTCCAGTAAAACAATGATCTGTATATTGAGGATTATTTTTATTTCTATTCTTATGTCCCATAGATTTGTAGAGGCCTTCTAATGAAAGAAAGTGTAAACTATCTAATTTTAAAAGTTTTCTCATCTCCTCTACCGATTTAGAAGCGGCTATCAATTCATTTATACTTGGTGTATCAATACCATAAAAATCTGGAAACTTTATAGGTGGGCTTGAAATTCTCATATGTACTTCTGTTGCTCCAGCATTTCTCATCATTTCTACAATCTTAATGGCCGTGGTCCCTCTAACAATTGAATCGTCTATTAAAATTACTCTTTTATTTTGGATTATAGATTTATTTGTATTATGTTTTAATTTTATTCCTAACTGTCTTATGGTTTGTGTAGGTTCAATAAAAGTCCTTCCTACATAGTGATTCCTTATTATTCCTAAATTATATGGAATACTTGATGCCTCTGAGTATCCTAGAGCTGCTGGAACTCCAGAGTCTGGAACAGGTATTACTAGATCTGCTTTAGTATCAAGTTCTAATGCTAATTGCTGCCCCATTTTCTTTCTACATTCGTATACGTTTTTTCCATTCATTACACTATCTGGACGAGCAAAATAAATATACTCAAAAATACAAGGCCTAGCAGGAACTTTATTAAATGGTTTATAAGATTTAACTCCATTTTTATCTATTACAACAATTTCTCCATTATCAATATCTCTGATATATTTTGCTCCAATTATATCTAAAGCACATGTTTCAGATGCTATAATTTTTGCGCCTTTTAATTCTCCCATTACTAATGGTCTAATACCTAGTGGATCTTTTATAGCAATTAGTTTTTTATTAGTTAAAAGTCCTATGCTGTAAGCACCTTCTAACTCAAATAAGGCATCAATTATCTTTTTTATCATTGAAG
>JAYGEJ010000064.1:0-11746 GCA_046582425.1 Alphaproteobacteria bacterium | reverse complement strand
ATGAAGATGAGATTAATATTCCTAAAAAAGATTTTGAACTAGGTGATAATCTAGATGCTATATCAGTAGATGAACTAACAAATTATATATCTATTTTAGAAAATGAAATTATTAGAGTTAAAGGTATTAAAATAGAGAAGTCTAAAGCTTTAGAAGTAGCAAAAAATTACTTTAAAAGAGAATAAGGGTTAAAATTATGCTAGATGAATGGCCACCACTTAATCCAACTAGGAAAGACTATGTTTGGTGGCATGATTATGCTACCCGCTGGGGAGATAATGATATATATGGGCATGTGAATAATAATATTTATTATTCTATGTTTGATACAGCTGTAAACTATTTTTTAATAAAAAATGCTAGCTTTGATCCGTTAAAGTCTAATGCTATTGGTGTTACACCTGAAACTAGGTGCAGATATTATAAATCAATAAAATACCCAGAAATAGTTGATGTAGGAATTAATATTAAAAAATTAGGAAATTCAAGTATTAGATATGAAATAGGAGTTTTTAAGAAAAATGATCATGACCCATGTGCAGTAGGTTATTTTGTTCATGTATACGTTAATAGACTTGATCAGAAAAAAATAGAAACTATTCCTAGAAGCATATATAATGCGTGTAGTGAACTTTTAAATAAAAGTTAAATCTTTAAACCTGCAAACCTTTTATTAAACTTAGCTACTTGACCTACATCGTCTCTAACTACTGCAGGACCTCCAGTCCAAGCAGGATGGGATTTAGAGTCTATATCAAGTTTTAATTTATCTCCTGGCTTACCATAAGTAGAACGTGTTTTGAATTCAGTACCATCAGTCATTTGCACTGTTATTTCATGATAATCAGGATGTATATCTTTTTTCATAATTTATTTATCCTATAATCTCTTAATTATTATAATTTAATATATAATTTTAAAAAACAGATTACTATTTACTAGAACTTTGATATTTATGCAAGTAGGGAAGTATAAAATGTCTATGATACAAGATAATAAATTTCCACAACCATTCGACAAATGCTTTTTAAAAGTAGGAGATGGTCATGAAATATATGTTGAACAGTTAGGAAACCCTAAAGGTATTCCTTTTATATTTTTACATGGGGGGCCAGGAAGCGGTTGCCAAAATAGTCATAGATCGTTATTCAATTTGGATACCTGCAGAGTTATTTTATTTGATCAGAGAGGTGCAGGTAAATCTTTACCTAAAAGGTTGTTATATAAAAACACTACTCAGACATTAATGACTGATATGGAATTTATAAGAAATAAGTTTAACATAAATAAATGGTCAATAGTAGGAGGAAGTTGGGGTTCTACTTTAGGTTTGGCTTACGCTGAAAATTATAGTGATTTTGTAGAAGGATTAATCTTAAGATCAGTTTTTTTAGGAACTAAAGATAATATTACATGGGCATTTGAAGAAGCAGCAAAAACTTTTAGGCCTGAATTATGGAAAAAATGGATAGGTTTACTCGACATCAAAGAACAAATAACACCAATCTTATCATATGGGAAGCGATTAGAATCTTCAAATAAAACTATATCTAATTCTGCAGCATTAGCATGGTCATTATACGAATCTATTTTATCGCAAATTGATAGTGATATTATATTTCCTAATTCATTTGAGGATAAATTTTTTATGAATAACTCTTTAAACCCAAATACCCCTTATTTTGAATGGCATTATGTAAAAAATAACTTTTTCTTAGAGCATGATGAATTAGTAAAAAACGCCTATAAATTAAATGGAATTCCTGGAATTATTGTTCAAGGTAGATACGACCTTTTATGTCCAGTCATAAATGCTTATGAAATAGCATCTAAATGGCAAAATAGTAATTTAATTATAGTAGATGAAGGGGCGCATTCAGCTAACTCTGATCCCATGAGGTCAGAACTTATAAAAGCTATTAATGATTTAACAAATCAATTAATATAAGTTTTATTAGCTTAATAAATAATGTAGATAGTTAAAATAAAAATATTAAATGAATTTAAGGAATTTCATTGTATAAATTTATAATTTTTATTTTGTTTATATGTATTTCAAGTTTATCTTTAGCTGAAGATAGCTTTAATATTATAAGCACTAAGCTTAAAAAAGGAGATACTTTTTATAAAGTATTTTCTGAAATGGGTATAAATAATAAAGACTCAAAATTATTTATAAATTCTCTTGAAAGAAAATTAGATTTAAAAAGAATGCCTACTGGTCAAGAAATTAAATTTTATTTTATAAAAAATCCAAGATCATTGATTGCAGTAGCAGTCCCATTAAAAAAAGATTTTACTGTATTAACATTAAAAAAAAATAAAAATATAACATCAACAAAAATTAATGATGATTTGTTGAATGATAGAGTAAGGGCAATAATAAACCCTGAAAAATTTAGACCTAAACCAGGTATATATAGAATTATTGTAAATAAGGGTGATAATTTAACAAAATTATTAACAAATGCAGCAATTAATATAGGAGAAATACAAAATTTAATTCAAACTATTTCAGAGGAGGTAGATTTACGTCAATTAAGGCCTAATGATTTAATAGAATTGTTTTATATTGCCAATACAGAGGGAGTATTTTTAAATAAAATAAGTTTAAATATGTCTAATAAAATTTATGAATTTAAAAAAGATAGTTTCAATGTCTTTAGAGTTCTTAAAAATAATGAAAATATAGAATTGACTGAGACTGAGAATATAGAAATAGATAAACAAGAAATTAATACAGAAAATATAATTCTTGGTCAGTTGATCGAGGAAGGTTGGAGCAAAAAAGAAGCAAGAGCAGGACTTAATGCATTCTCAACAGTTTATGATCCTAAAAATTTTAGTATCAAGCCAGAGATGATTTTACCTGAAGATATTAACATCAGGGCTTTTACTGTTCATATTGGAAATAACTTTTCTATCTTCGTTCAAAAAAATAAAAAAGGAAATTTCTTGGCCCAAAAGCTAGAACGCCAAAAAGCCAATAGTATAATTTTAAACTTAAAAAAAATTATAGAGAAAGATTTAACTATTAAGAAAAAAAGTGATCAAGAAATTGAGTTATTAGTTTCAGACCAAGAACAAACAGATGAATTGTATTATAAAACAAACTTAATAGAAGGAAAAATTATTGAAGGAGACGCATTAATAAACAGACTTTTAGCCTTAGGTGAAAAAAAAAGTACAATAATGAAAGCTTTAAATATCTTATCTAAAAAAATGAATCCAAATTTAGTAAGATCTGGAAGCTCTTTGATAGTAGCATTGGATAAAAGAGCAAAACCTATGAAAGGTTTCTTTATAGAAAATAAAAGTAATAAAGGATATTTAGTTATTATTGAAAAAGGTGACTATATAGTAAAAAATTCAACTATAAATATAGCTAGAAATGAATTAGCTAAACTAGTAAAACCTAATCTAGCAAAAAGAAAAATAAATAGAATAATTATTCCAGAATGGAAAACTACTAGCTTAATTAAACCTTTTAAAAATAATGTAAAAATATTTACGTTTAAGAGAGGCGAAACTTTATCACATGCTTTCTCTCATATTGGTATTTCTGAGAAAGAAGTATTTGGATTTATTAATAAGCTAAAAAATGAGTTTGACCCTAGAAAACTTAAAGTGGGTAATAAGCTTAAGGTTTATTTAAGTAAAAAGGACCCAAAAATTGTAGAAGGTATTTCTTTACAGTTGGATAAAGTAAGATCTATTGAAGTTTTTAAACTAGAAAGTAATTATATTTTAAATAAATATAAAGAACCAATAATTATTACTTTTCATAAGGTTTCGGGTGAAATAAACAATAGTCTATATGTATCTGCAAAGAAAGCTGGGCTGCCTATATCTGTACTTATGGAAGTTGTAAAAATTTATTCTTTTGATGTTGATTTTCAAAGAGAGATAAAAGCTGGAGATGCTTTTGAAGTTTTATATCAGGTTCATAATAATAAATCTGGCGAAGTTGTAAGAAGTGGACCAATACTTAGATCTGTTTTAGTTTTAGGCGGAGAGAGAATACCTTTATATAGATATGAGTATGAAAAAGATTATTTTGAGTATTTCGATTCTGAAGCTAACAGCGCAAAAAAAGCATTAATGAGAACTCCTTTAGATGGAGCAAGAATATCATCAGTTTTTGGAAACCGTAAACATCCTATTTTAGGTTATACAAAAATGCATAAGGGAGTAGATTTTGCTGCTCCAAGAAATACTCCTGTTTATGCTGCGGGCGACGGCGTTATTGAATATTCAAAAAGGAATGGAGGCTATGGCAAATTTATACGTATTAGGCATAATTCAGATTATAAAACAGCATATGCACACTTAGCGCGTTTTGCAAAAAATATTAGTGAAGGAAAAAGAGTTAAACAAGGTGATATAATTGGATATGTTGGAACTACTGGAAGATCAACAGGCCCTCATTTACATTATGAGATAATTTTTAGGGATAAGCAGGTTAACCCTCTTAAAGTAAGAATGCCAAAAGAGTTAAAATTAAAAAATAAGGATTACAATTCTTTTATCATTGAAAGAAATAGATTAGATGATATTTGGGATAGTTTATAAATAATATTTTTATTTATTTATAGTATTTTCTTCAGTATTTTTTTTAACTTCTTTGTTATCATTTTTAGTTAAATTATCAACTTTAATAGATATATCAGATTTTTCTTCTAATGTAGTTTTATTTTGTTCACTATCAAGTTGTTCATTATGGATCTTAACTACATTTTTTTGTCTTTTTTCTATATGATTGTTTTGTGACAATTTATGGATCCTATGGAAGTGTTCTGCATGTTGAAAATAATACTCAGCTTTAATTATATCTCCAGAAGTAATTGCATCTCTTGCTAAAGATTGATATTTCTCATGCACTTGAATTGCATTTCCTTTAATTTTAGTATCTTTATTATTATCATATGGATTGTTTTTTTGACCATTATTACTTCTTCTAGAATTATTTCTACTTCTATGTCTTTTGGGAGTATTTGATACTCTCATATTATTTTCCTTTGTTACACATTAAATTATTAAAATTAATAAACAGATCAATATATACTGTTTAAATTTAAGGATTATTTTCTAAAAAGATTTATATATAATAAACATCAATTCTTAGAAGCCTCTATTCTAGCTATATAACAAATTTTGCCAAGTAATTTCTTTTTTTATTTTTAAAATGGTTCAGCTAGGAGAACCCTATTATTACCAGATAAATCTTTACTTACTTCTTTCAATAAGAATTTATTTTTATATAAAATACTTTCTAACTTTTGTGACTGGTCAAAGCCTATCTCTAATGCTAGTAACCCGCTTACTTTTATAGCATTTCTAGCTAACGGTAAAAGCTCTTTGTATGATTCTAGACCATTTATCCCTCCATTTAATGCTAATAGAGGCTCATAATTTTTCACTTGATTACATAAATTTTTTATATATTCATTAGAAATATATGGAGGATTACAGGTAATAATATCAAAAATATTATTTTTAGTTCCTTCAGACCAATTTGAATTGATCAATTTTGATCTTTTTATTATATTTAGGTTGTGTAAATTTTTATTAGCTACTTTTAGAGCTTCAATACTTATATCTGTCCCAACACCAAATGCATTAGGCAATTCCTTGAGTAAACTTGCTAATATTATTCCTGATCCAATACCTATATCTAATATATTTAATCTTATGTTTTTGTTAGGAATATTTTTTAGAACTGTCTCTATTAATTCTTCTGTTTCAGGCCTAGGAATTAAAACGCTATTATTAACGTAAAAGAAATCTTTATAAAAGTTTATTGAGTTTTTTAAGTATGCAACTGGCTCACCTTTTGCTCTTCTTTTTATTAGTTCACGTATTCTATTTTTTTGTATAGAAGTAATATCCTTTTCAGGTTCTAAGATAAAGACCTCTAACCCAGCACATAAAACATGAGAAATGATCAACTTCGATTCTTTAAGGTGATTATCTATATCTGACTTGCTTAATATATCTTCTGCTTCTTTTAAAATATTAGATAGTTTCATTATTAAATTTAGTTGGTTTCAGAAAGTTGAGAGAGTCTATTACTTTCTTCTTGCGCTAATAAAACGTCAATGATTTCATTTAATCGTGTTCCTGATAATATTTCATCTATTCGGTTCAAAGATAATTGAATTCTATGGTCAGTAATTCTATCTTGTGGATAGTTATACGTCCTAATTCTTTCAGATCTGTCACCTGAGCCAACTAGAGACCTTCTGGTTTCACTTCTTTCATTGTCTCTTAATTCTTTTTCATTATTATAAAGTTTGGCACGAAGCATTTCTAAAGCTTTTGCTTTATTTTTATGCTGTGATTTTCCATCTTGGCATTGTGTTACTGCACCAGTAGGAATATGAGTTATCCTGACAGCACTTTCAGTTTTATTTACATGTTGTCCTCCAGCACCTTGAGCTCTATATGTATCTATTCTTAAATCACTTGTATTTATATTGATATCTACATCTTCTACAACAGGAAGAATAGCAACAGTCGCAGCTGAGGTATGAATTCTTCCTTGCGTTTCAGTTAAAGGGATTCTTTGAACTCTATGAACACCGCTTTCAAATTTCAATCTACCAAAAACATTATTGCCAGATATTTTTATAGATGCCTCTTTACATCCACCTATATCATTTTCTGATAGAGATAATACTTCGATATTCCATTTTTGAATTTCAGCATATCTCGAATACATTTTTAATAGGTTGTTTCCGAATAGAGCTGCTTCATCACCACCAGTGCCAGCTCTAATTTCCAATATAGCATCTCTATTGTCATCTGGGTCCTTAGGAATAAGAAGTTTTTGTGTTTTTTGGTTTAGGCGCTCTAAGTCACTCTTTAAATTATCATATTCTTTTAAAGCTTCATCGCGTAATAATGGTTCTGTATCTTTATCATCGAGTATTTCTTGAACTCCTTCAATTTCTTTCTGACAATCTTTAAGTTCATTTATAGATAAAACGACGGGTGATAATTCTGCGTGTTCTTTAGATAAACTCATTCTTATATTAGTATCTATTTCATTATCTGATAATTGTGATTCTATCTCAGAAAATTTGTTAATTATTTCTTCAAGTCTATTTTTTAAAACTGGTATCATGTTAAAGAAGTATTCTCTCTATATGTTTAACAATATTTTCAAAACTAATAATTTCTTGTTCTCCAGTCTCTAGATTACGAACAATAACATTATTATTATTTATTTCATCTGTGCCTATTATAATTGCAAAATTAGAAGATGATTTATTAGCACTTTTTAGTCTCTTCTTTAAATTACCACTATATGCCATATTGGCTGAAATATTTTTATTTCTTAGCTCTTGTGTTAAATTAATACAAATCGTATCACTTTCATCACCTACTGGAATTATATCGATATGTTTTTTCTTTATTTCTTTGATTGTAGATAGAAGAATAAGTCTTTCAATTCCTGCGGCCCATCCAATCCCAGGAATATCAGGTCCTCCCATTTGTTTCATTAATTTATCATAACGCCCACCTGCAATTATAGCACTTTGTGAACCTAGTTTATCGGTAATAAATTCAAATGTGGTATTGTTGTAATAATCTAAACCCCTTACCAGTTTGTCGTTAATTATGTATTTAATATTTAAATTATTTAGTCCCTCTAGGATTCTTTTAAGACTATCCTTTGAAGAATTATCCAAATATTCAGTAAGTTTTGGAGCATTTTTAATTATTGTTAAATCATCTTCTGATTTTGAGTCTAAAATTCTTAATGGATTTTTATCAAGCCTAATTACACTATCTTTTGATAGTTTATTTTTATAATTTTTTAAATATTTAACTAAATCTTCAATATATATTTTTCTATCATTAATATTACCTAGGCTATTTATATGAAGCTCACTTGATTTATTAATATTTAATTCTCTTAACACTTGATTAGCACATGCAATAACTTCAATATCCGCTTGCTCTTTTTCAACACCTAATAATTCTATTCCAACTTGATGAAACTGTCTTAATCTTCCCTTTTGAGGCCTTTCATAACGAAACATAGGACCATGATAGAATGCCTTAAAGGGCATTTCCTGTATTAGCCCATTAGAAATTATAGCTCTAACTATCCCAGCTGTTCCCTCTGGTCTAAGCGTAATTTCTTCTTCTCCCTTATCTAAAAATGTATACATTTCTTTTGTAACTATATCTGAGCTTTCACCCAGTGTTCTTTTAAATACGCTAGAAAATTCAAAAATTGGAGTAGCCATCGGCTTAAAACCATAGTTGGCTGATATAGTACTGACCTTATTTATTATATAATTATAATTATACATAAGATCATGAAGATGATCATGAGTGCCTCTTACTGCTTGTAATTTATTATTCATTTATTTTTTTAATCCTTCAGCATATTTTTCTACCAAGTTTATAACATGATTAATAAAATCTTTTTGTTCCATTCTATGGCTTATATTCCCATCTATGTAGATTTGATGAAATTTATTGCCCCCTCCAGTAATTCCTATATTTGTTTCTTTCGCTTCCCCAGGACCATTTACTACACAGCCGATAATAGATAACGAAATAGTTTCTTTAATATGTGCTAATTTTTCCTCTATAATTTTTACCGTATTAATAACATCAAAATTTTGTCTAGCACATGAAGGACAAGATATAATAGTTACACCTTTATTTCTTATACCTAAAGATTTAAGTATTTGAAAACCTGCTTTCACTTCTTCTACAGGGTCTGCTGAAAGAGAAACTCTGATTGTATCTCCTATACCTGACCAAAGTAATTTACCTAATCCAATAGATGATTGAATAGTTCCATATTTTAGAGAGCCTGCTTCAGTAATACCTATATGTAGAGGATAGTTAGTTATTTCAGAAAGTTTCTCATAAGAAGCTACTGCAAGAAATATATCTGAAGCTTTAACGCTTATTTTAAAATTTGTAAAATCACCATCTTCAAGAATTTTAATATTAGTTAATGCACTTTCTACTAAGGCTTCAGGGCAGGGAGATTTAAATTTTTCTAATATTTTTTTTTCTAAAGAGCCTGCATTTACACCAATCCTTATGGAACAGTTATTCTCTTTAGCAGCTTTAATAACAGACTTTACTCTATCTTTAGAACCTATATTCCCAGGATTAATTCTAAGACATGCAGCTCCTGCTTCTGCTGCCTCTATTGCTCTTTTATAGTGAAAATGTATGTCAGCAATAATTGGAACATTAACATTTTTTATAATGCTTTTTAGAGCATCTGTAGAAGCTTGATCAGGACAAGATACTCTTACTATATCAGCCCCGGCATCAACTATCCCATTAATTTGATTAATTGTTCCTTTAATATCAGTTGTGAGCGTATTAGTCATAGACTGAACACTAATTGGATTATTTCCTCCAACAGGCACATTTCCTACCATAATAGTTTTTGTTTTTTTTCTATTTATTATTCTATACGGGCGTGTATTCAACATTTTACTTTTTACTCATCTATAAATTTAATTAAATTTTCAAGATTTAAAGAAATATTTCTTTTTACTTCTCCTGATGCACCAAGATTATTTATAATATTATTATCTATATGTATTATAATACCACCAGCATTACCAGTTACTAATATTAAATCTTTTTTATATGCTAGGTTTATTTGTGAGTCTTTTTTTATAATTTTACTAACTAAAATTTCTGAATTAATATCTTGAATTTCAATCCAACTGTCGGCAATGGCTTCTATAGTAATAGAATCTATTTTTTTAACTATAGGTTCAGGTTTTTGTTCATTTTGCATTTCAGTTTTTTCTAATTGATCTTTTGGTTCAATTATAATTTCATTCATATTTTCTATTTTAATACTTTTTTCAGTAATATTTTCATTAATTATAATTTTATCATTAACTTTTTCTATTTTATTAAGATTTTTATAAAGTATTAAAAAAAAGATAAAAGATATAATAGAAAATAATAAAATATAAAATTTAGAAAGCTTGAATTTATAAGGCAAAATAATATTTTGAGTATTATTTGTTAAATTAATATTAGTAGGTTTGGAATTCTTTAATAGTAAATTAGGATTAATTTCTATCCAATTTAAATAAGTTCTAATATGGCCAATAATAAATACATCATTAGGTATTTCATCAAAATTGCCTTTCTCTAATTTTGCTATGATGTTTTCTGATATATGTAGATATTGAGCAGCAGCCTGAATAGATATATTTTTGCTTTCTCTAGCACTTATTATATTTTTTATAAATTCATCTTTTTTAATATCTTCTGAAAGTTTTAAATAAATATTCAAATTTTTACCTTAAATTTAATTTTTTATTTTTTATCAAGCTTGAAAGTAGCATGAAGAGCATTAAGTGCTTTCTCGATATATCCTTCATCAATTAAAACACTAATCTTTATTTCTGATGTAGAAATAACATGAATATTAATATTTTCAGATGCTAATGAGGAAAACATTTTATTGGCAACTCCAGTGTGAGTTCTCATCCCCAGCCCTACAATTGATACTTTAGCTAAAAAATTGTTAGTAATTATTCTCTCAAATTCTATATGAATTTTGTTTTCTTCCATAATAGATATGGTTTGCTCTAAGTCTTTTCTGGAAACAGTATAGGTAAAGTTAATATTTTTTCCATTTTCAGAACCTGTTTGCACTATCATGTCTACATTAATATTAGCTTCGCTTAGAGGGCTAAATATTTTGGTAGCTACTCCTGGCTTATCTAATATGTTAATAAGTGTTATGTTAGCCTCATCTTTACTATAGGCTATTCCACTAACTAATTCATTTTCCATTTTTTTATCCTCTTTCGTTAAAAATGTACCTATTTCTCCAGTTTGACTTGATAATACTTGTACTACAACCTCGTGTCTCATGGCCATTTCTACTGACCTAGTCTGCAAGACTTTTGCACCTAAGGATGCAAATTCTAACATCTCTTCATAGCTTATTTTATCCAACTTTCTAGCTTTTTTTACTATTCTTGGATCTGAAGTATATACCCCATCTACATCAGTATATATATCACATCTATCAGCCTTTATAGCGGCAGCTATAGCTACTGCCGATGTATCAGAGCCTCCTCTTCCAAACGTTACAATATTATTTTCTTCATCAATACCTTGAAAGCCTGCAATAATTGGAATCTCCCCCTTTTTCATTAAACCTAAAATCAATGAATCATCAATTTTATTTATTTTTGCTTTTGTAAAATCATTAGATCCAGTTATTGGTACTTGCCAACCTAATAAGGGTTTACCTTTTAAACCTATTTCTTTTAATGCCATAGAAATAAGAGCAATTGATATTTGTTCACCGGTTGAAACAATCATATCAAATTCTAGTTTGTTTTTATTAATATCAAAATTTTCAGCCAAACTTACTAATTTATTAGTTGCGCCTGACATAGCAGAAGAAACTACGGCTACTTGATTACCATTTTTAATCTCTTTATTAATTAATGAGCATACATGTTTTATTTTATCAATTGTTCCAACTGATGTACCGCCAAATTTTTGGACTATTTTTTGCATAAAATTAAACCTTAAAGTATATATATTTAGAACATATTAATACTGCGACCTTAAAAAAGGTTCAAGATAGTTTTAATATATAATAAAAAAAAGATATTTACACAATATGTCATTAAATACACTTGATAAAGATGAAATTATACAATTTTCCAAATTAGCTAATGATTGGTGGGATGAAGAGGGTAGCATGTCTTTTTTACAT
>JAYGEJ010000184.1:0-3318 GCA_046582425.1 Alphaproteobacteria bacterium | reverse complement strand
GCTTAATTTACTAGATCTAGAATATTGCTCAATCTGTCTAATAGTTTTGTCACCTAACCCTCTTTTAGGCTTATTAATTATTCTTTCATAAGCTAATTGATCGTCAGATGAATTAATTAATCTTAGATAAGCAATAGCATCTCTAATTTCCATTCTTTCATAAAACCTCAGACCTCCTACTACTTGGTAAGGAAGACCAATTTTTAAAAACCTTTCCTCAAATGTTCTAGTTTGAAAACCAGCTCTTACTAATATTGCTACATTATTTATACTATTATTATTTCTTTGATATGCTTCAATCTCATCACTAATAGATTCAGCTTCTTCTTTTCCATCATAGACAGTTCTTATATTGATTTTGTTACCCATGTCTCCATCTGTCCATAGAGTTTTGCCAAGTCTACTCTGGTTTTTAGATATCAACCCTGAAGCAGCAGCAAGGATATTTCCAGTAGATCGATAATTCTCTTCAAGTCTAATAGTTTTAGTATTTTGAAAGTCTTTTTCAAAATTAAGTATATTACTTACATCTGCTCCTCTCCATGAATAAATGGATTGGTCATCATCACCTACAGCACATAAATTTTTATGTTTTTCAGCTAGGCTTTTTAGCCAATAATACTGCGACGCATTTGTATCTTGAAACTCATCAACTAAGATATACTTAAATTTATTTTGATATAAACTTTTAATATCAGAGTTTTTTTTGAAGATAGTAATTACATGGAGTAGAAGATCTCCAAAATCAGCTGCATTAAGGGTAATTAACCTATTCTGATATAATTGATATAGTTTTATAGCCTTATTATTAGCGAAGTCTGTTCCACTATGAAATGCATCTTTTACATCGTTTGGGTTTAGTCCCATATCTTTCCATCTTTGAATAATTGATAATAAACTTCTTGCAGGCCATCTTTTCTCATCTATATTTTCTAGTGAAAGTAATTGTTTTATGAGTCTAATTTGATCATCCGTATCAATAATAGTAAATGTATTTTTAAGGTTTACTAGCTCAGCATTTGCTCTTAATATTCTTGCAGCTAAAGAATGGAATGTTCCTAGCCACCAACCAGCAATTGAATTTCCAATCATATGTTCAACTCTCATCCTCATTTCATTTGCAGCTTTGTTAGTAAATGTTACTGTGCAAATTTCTGACGGACGAGCTATATTATTTTGTAAGATATAAGATAGTCTTGAAGTCAGAACTCTTGTTTTGCCAGTTCCTGCACCAGCTAAAACAAGAAGGGGACCATTTACTATTTCAACAGCCTCTTTTTGGGCATCATTTAGTTCTGAAAAGTGATTTGTATTTTTATTTATCATTAGTAACCGTATTTTTTAAATTGCTGACCAACCACCATCTAGCATTAGGGTATGTCCTGTTACGATTGAGGATGCGTCAGAGGCAAGAAATAAAATACCACCTGCCATCTCTGAAACTTCAGCTAATCTTTTTAATGGAGTCCTATCTATGATATGATTTAATTTATCTTTATTTGCATTTAGATCTTTTATGAGTCTAGTTTTTGTATAAGTTGGACCAATTGAATTTACTCTTATACCTTTTTCACCCCATTCATTTGCAAGAGATCTGGTAAGATTTACAATTGCCCCTTTTGAAGCATGATAAGGAGAATTAGGAGCTGGTCCCCCTCCTGTAACACCCATAATAGAAGAAATATTTATAATAGAACCTTTATTATTTTTAAACATATACCTAGATGCAGTTCGACAACAAATAAAACTACTAGTTAAATTAAGTTTAATTATATTTTCAAAATCTTCTGTTTTCATTTCTTCTGCAGCATTCCTATTAGCAGTTCCAGCATTATTTATAAGAACATCTAAAGATCCAAAATGAGAGGATATATTATCAAACACTTCTATAATTTTTTTTTCTATAATAACATCAAGTTCCCAGGCTTTTGCATCTATACCTGCATCTATTAATTCATCTTCTAGTTTACTAGCAGATTTAAAATCTTTATCAGTAATAGCAATTTTTCCTCCTGCTTTTCCACATGCTATAGCTGCTACTCTGCCAATTCCTTGGGCTGATCCAGTTATAACTATAGTTCTATTTTTTAAACTAAATAGCTTAAATACATCAAATTTAGATGCGGAAGGCATAGTAAAACCTGATACTTCATCAATTATTTCATCATTTTTCATATTAAAATCCTCAGTATATTAAAATTTTCCATATTTTAGGTAGGCCTCTTTAGGGTCTATGCCATTTAAAATAGCTTTACGCATTTTATTCTCAGAATTTAAATCATTTTTTGCCCTAATTATAATCTTATTAATAATCTCATGAGGGATAATTACTATACCATCTTCATCTGCTATAAGATAATCACCTGTATCAATTTTGACATTACCAATGATAATAGAAGCTCCCATTTCCTCAACTATCCATCTACCAGCTACATCTTTTGGTGTATTAAAGCGACAATAAATAGGCAATTTAATTTCTGTTTTTATTCTTGTAACATCTCTACATCCGCCATCTGTAATATATCCTTTAATATTTTTAAGTTTAAGTGTTTCCGCAGATAATTCTCCCATAAGGGCTATTTCATGATTATTTGGCTGACAAACTATAATTGAATTATCTTTAGCTTTAGATAGAAAATTAGTCCAAGATATTAAAGAATCTTCATCTCTTAAATTTTTTTTAAGAGACCCCGATATAGTCCAAATCTTTCCAGCGATTGTGCTTTCAAATTTTAAAGGTCTTATTTCATTTGGAAGAGTTTGATGAAGATAATTTTCAATTCTAAGTGCATCATGCACTATAGAAGAATTTAGTAATAATAATTCTTCTATAATTTGTCCGTCATTTAGCATAGATAATCTACAAATAAATTATTTCTTGGTTGGGTTAGGAAAATCAGTTTCTATATTACAGCTATTAGTTTTAGAATCAAATTCACCGGAACATAAAAGATTGAAAGGATTTAACTCATTAAAAGAATATTCACTACAACTTACAAAGAATATTAGTGAAGCTAAAATAAGGAATTTTTTTAGTATAAATACTACTTTATTAATAATGAAGATATTTAGACCCCTTTAAAAAAAATTAGACTAGAAAAATAGCCATTAATACAACTAGAGCAATGACTCCAATGGTTCCATATGCACTTAATTTTACAAAAGTTTTCCATGTATTTACATGTTCTTGAAAATATTTTTCTTTATCGTAAGACATTAAATATACTCCGTAATTTTTATATCAGAAACTATGTTTATTATATAATATCAAATAAAAAAAAATAATACATTTTTATTTAAATTTAAATATAAATCATT
>JAYGEJ010000179.1:0-10311 GCA_046582425.1 Alphaproteobacteria bacterium | reverse complement strand
ATATATATTATATCTATAATTATTTATGTCTTATTTTGCATAACTACCCTGCATTTTTCTTATACTTAGTCGAATATCTTCTGTAGATAATAATTCAGAAAAAATTATGCCATTAGGAAACTGAGAATTATATAAAGCATTAAATGGTATGCCATATCTATTTGCATTCTGTAAAAATTTACTAATTTCCTTATTAGGCTTGGTCCAATCACCTTTCATCAATATTATATCATTATCTACTATAAGCTTTTTAAATTCTTTATTATTTAAGACTAAAATTTTATTTGCTTTACAAGTAATACACCAATCAGCAGTAATATCTATAAATACTGTATTTCCTTGATTAATAAGGTTTTCTAATTCTTGATTATCAAATTTTAACCACTCTTTTTGCGTATTATAAGAAGAATTATAATCTAGGTAATTATTATTATATGAGAGATATATATTACCTAAAAGTAAAACAAATATTAAAATTAAATATTTTTTTATAAAAAATAACCTATAAATAATTAATAAGAAAACCACTGTAGCTGATATAAAATAACTAAAAAGAGATAATCCTATAATTGCTATACATACATAACTTAACCATACGGCAGTTAAAATTAATCCTAGTCCAAGAATGTACCTTAAATAATTCATCCATTTTCCAGGCTTAGGTAAAAAATTTACTAAAGATGGAAAAAATATAAATATAAAATAAGGAAGTGACATCCCTATTCCTAAAAATATAAAAATTAATAACGTAATATAAAAATTAGATGATAATGCGAAGCTTACAGCTGTACCTAAAAAAGGAGCTGAACAAGGAGTTGCTAATAAAGTTGCTAATGCTCCTTCAAAAAAAGCTACTCCGTTACTTTTCTTACCTAAGTATTTGTTAATATTAGTATTAACTTTATTTGGGAGATTAAATTGTATTTTACCAAATAAATTAAATGAAAATATGATTAAAATAAAAATTAAAAAAAGTAAAAAAACTGGTTGTTGAAATTGAATTCCCCATCCCACTTGTCCTGAAATATTTTTTATAAAAACTGTTATAAATGCTACTAATATAAAAGAAGAAATAATTCCAAATATGGTTAATAAAAAATTAAATCTTATATTATTAATATTTTTATCTTCAATACTCAATATTCTATTAATCTTCAATATTAGTACAGGAAGTACACATGGCATAAAGTTTAAAATTAAGCCTCCCATTAATGAAATTAATAATATTAAGTAAATACTTTTTGAAATTCTTTTTTCAATTTTGATATCTCTAATATTTACAGCTAAATTACCTTTAACAAATATTATATCTAATTCATCTAAATGAATAATACTGCTGTCCAATATAAGTTTAGCAGATATTTTATTATTAAGGTTTTCAGTAATATTAATATCATTTATTTTTATATATTTATTCTTATTTTCTAAAAATATTTCAAGTTCACCTTCTGGAATATCAACTATGCTTTCTAGTACAAAAAGTAATGAATTTTCAGAATCTCTATTAATAAAAATATTATTAATACCAGCAGTTTTATAATCTACAGGGACTTTTGATAAAGCTCTTTCTATTTTATAAAGGTATTTGGTGTAATTTGATTTCCCTGAATCTAAGAATAGAAATAAATTTGTTTGAAATGGTATACAAATATCTTTACATACCTGAAAATTAAGTATTGTTTGCAAGTTTAGAGGTTTAGTATGATCTTGAACAGTAATTGCAATTGGAATTACTACATTACCTTTATATATATTTGTTAATAAATTTGCAGCTTCATATTCCTTTGTAGGAAATGGCCATTTTAATTCAAGTGATTTTAAATTATTAGAATTTTTATAATCTAGATTTGGCGGCAAACCTGAATCTCCAGGTTGTCGCCAATATATTTTCCATCCTGGCTTTAAATCAAAGTCTAAAGCTATAAAAAAATTTTCTTTTTGAACATTTGTAACGGTTGAAATAAATTTTACTTCGACCATATCTTCAGTAAAGATATTATAATCTTGAGCATAAGATAAATTTATAAATATAGAGAGAAAAAAATATAATATTATATAAAAAATTATTTTCATAATGTACAGATATAAGAAAAAAATAGAAATTAGCTATTATCGCTATTTAAAAGGGCATATAATATATGATCTTGCCATTCATTATTAATTTTCATTGCTTTTCTTAATACTCCTTCATTTTTAAAGTTCAATTTTTCTAATAGATTTCTTGAGCTAATATTATTATTTAAAGTGAATGCTTGAATTCTATTAATTTTTAAGTTTTTAAAAATATACGGAATAATACTAAGCATAGACTCTTCCATATATCCTTTTTTTACATGGGGTTCCCCTAACCAATAACCAATATTACAAGTTTGTATTACACTTCTTTGAACATTAGAAATATTTATCCCACCTATTAATTCCTTATCATTCTTTTTAAAACATAAAAAAGAATATGCTAGATCATAAGCAGCTTTTGATCTTTGTAATCTTAGCTGTTTCATATAATTACTTCTATTACAATCCTCAATATCCCAATAAGGCTCCCATTTATATAAAAAAGCGTATGACTCTTTTCTTAAATTAACCCAAGATTTCCAATCTCTTCTTCTAGGATGACGTATAATAATTTTATTACTCTCAATATAATTATGAGGGAAATAACCTCTAAAAGCATAAGCTATTTTTTTTAATCTCTTACCCTTAAATGATTTAGGTTTCATTGCTTTAAATTTATATTTGCTCATATTAAATACTCAATATTAATTTTTAAGTAATTATAAACTTGAGTTAGTAGATATAAAACTTTTAATCTCATTAAGGTCATTCGGCATGGATTGATATTTTTCCGTTAAAGAAAAAATATTTTTATATTTATTAGGTAAACTAGGTTTATTATCTATCGCCTTATTTACAGCTGAAGAAAATTTCACTGGATGCGCTGTAGATAATACAATACTTAACCCTTCTAGATTAGCACTACAAGCAGCTTCAAGTCCAACGGAAGTATGAGGATCAATGATAATATTTTTTTCGCTAAAACAGCTTCTAATTCGTTCTATTGTTATGTCATCACTAACGCTAGCTCCTACAAAAGTCTTATTTAATTCGTATAATATTTCTTTACTTATTTCAAAGGAGCCATGAGTATTCAGATTGGTCATATATTGAGTTACTAAAGCCGAATTAAAATCAAGACATTCAAATAGAAGTCTTTCAAAATTACTAGCTACTTGAATATCCATTGAAGGACTTAGAGTAGGAATAACTTCTGAGACTTTATATATACCAGATTTAAAAAATTTTGATAAAATATCATTGCTGTTTGTTGCAATAATAATTTTATTAATTGGTAATCCCATTTTTTTTGCTACATAGCCAGCGTATGCATCACCAAAATTTCCAGTTGGAACAGAAAAATTAATAAATTGCTCATTATTATTCTTTAATACTTTAAATGTAGAATAAAAATAATATACTACTTGAGCAAGAACTCTTCCCCAATTAATAGAGTTTATTGATGCAAGACAATGCTTATCATTAAATTGTTTATCGATTAAAAGTTTCTTAACAATTGCTTGGCAATCGTCAAAGTTTCCCTCTAAAGCTATATTAAAAACATTATTAGCTTTAATTGTAGTCATTTGTCTTCTTTGAAATTCACTAACTTTACCTTTAGGGTGTAATATGATTATATTAGCTCTTGGATTATTTTTAAAAGCTTCGATTGCTGCTGAGCCTGTATCTCCTGAGGTTGCCCCTATTATAGTTATATTTTTATTACTTCTTTCTAAAAATAAATTAAAAATTCTACTTAAAAACTGTAATGCAAAATCTTTAAAGGCTAAAGTAGGACCATGGTATAATTCTAATATTTTTATATTATTATTATAATTTGTTAATGGAGCTAAATCTCCGCTCCCAAAATCTTTATATGCATCTTCAGCAATTTTATAAATCTCAGATTTTTTTACACAACTTCCGCAAAATTTATAAATTATTTCAGTAAATAATTCTGCATAACTTAAATTTACCATATTATTTATTTCTTCTGACGTTAAATATGGAAAGTTATCAGGTATATATAAACCTCCATCAGGAGCAAGGCCTTCCATAGTAATTTTACTAAAATTATTATCAGAAATATTATGATTATTTCTGGTAGAAATATAATTCATTAATTTACCCAAAATGTATTAAATAAAGTATCTTTAATATTTACTCTTATAATTTATTTGTAAGGTAAACCAAAATAAAAAAGAAAGCATCATAAATAATATAACTGCTAAAGATTGATGAAACATTGCAATATACATATTTAATTCCGTAAATATTACTGTTGCTCCAATTAATATTTGTAATGCAATAACTGTGACTAATATAATTCGCAATATTAAAATTATTTTATATTGCCTAGAATCTTTATAAGACTTAAAAACAAAATAAACACATACTGCAGAAACAATAGCTAAAACTCTATGTATAATGTGTATAAATTTATTGTGCTGGAAAATACTTAAACCGTCATTAGAGCATAATGGCCATATATCACAAGCTAAAGAAGATCCGCTTTTTGAAACAATGGCGCCCATTAACATCGTAAACATTATAAAAATAATAGATATTATTAGAGTTGATAATTTAAGCCTAATATTTGGAAAAGAAATATCAAAATTTAAATTAAGAGATTGCATAAATACTCTTATCACTAATAGTAATAAAATTAATGCTAAACCTAAGTGAACAGCAACAGACCAAGGTGAATTTCGATCAAATACCGTAAATCCTCCCATTAGTCCTTGTAGTCCTAAAAATATTAATATTGCATAAAGAGTTTTTTTATTTATGTCTGAATTATGTAATTTAAATCCCATTATAAAAACAATAAGTGTCAAGGGAGCAATAAATATTGCAGCATTAAATCTATGGATCCACTCTAGCATTATTTGGTAGAATTCATAATTAACATCAGAAATATTAGATAATTTTTCCTGGTCAGGAAACCATAACCCATAGCATAAAGGCCAATCTGGGCAAGATAATCCTGATCCAGTCAATCTTACAGCAGAACCTAGAGATATTTGCGCGAATATTACAATTATTAACAAGCCAGAGAATATCTTTAGTAATGAAATAATCTTATCTTCAGAAATGTTAAGAAACATTTTTTCTCCAAAATATGTTCATAAATATACTTAGTGCCAAAGCTAGAGAAAACCATGTAATTGCATACTGTAAATGATCATTTGGAATATTAATATTGTATTGACTTCCCACTGGATATTTTTCTTCAATATTATTTTCTTCAACTATATAAAAATTTAATAATGGCGCTGATAAATAATCACTAACGTCATTAATATTGATGTAGTACCACTCATTTTTATAAATATTATTTTTAGGAGTGAAATAATTAATTTTTTGTTGAAATTTTACCATACCATTTATTGAAACTAGTCCTGATTTAATTTCACTTATGGTTTTAAAATCTCCTGGAATAAAGCCTCTATTTACTAAAATTGTGCCATATTGAGTTTTAAAAGGAACAACTAGATGTTTCCCAACTTTTTTATTTAGTACTTTTGAATAAATTGTAAGATAATTATCATTCAAATAATTTCCCGTTAATGCAATACGCCTATAACTATACTTATTAATATTCTCTATAATTTCACTGGATATTTTTATTGGAGGCATTGATAAACTTAATTTCATTGAAGATAAAATATTAGTTTTCCATCTTAGTCTCTCTAATTGCCAGGTTCCTAAAGAAACCAATATTATTATAGCTATAGAGCTATATATTAGTGATAAAAATAATTTTTTATTACTCATTAATTTAGTTGTTTTTTTCACTGGATATACAGATCAACAAGGCTTTAAAAGGCCTAAGAATAATTACTGAAAGAGAAATTACTATAGGAAACCAAATTACTACGTGAACCCATAATTTAGGTTGAAAATTAACTTCTAATAATAATGCTCCAATTGCTACTACTATGCTAGTTATAAACATTGCAAACCATGCAGCCCCATCTCCAATTTTTTGAGTATTTATTTCATGCCCACAACATGGACATACCTCTAATAACGTAACATAATATTTAAAAATACTTATAGAACCACAATTAGGACATAATCCATATACAACCTTCTTAAATAGAGAAACATTCTTAAGTTTTTCTTTTGTTAGTAGTTTTTTAGTGGACTGTACCACCTAATCCGCCCCACCAATAGATTGCAAAGAATAAGAATAACCATACCACATCAACAAAGTGCCAATACCATGCGGCGGCTTCAAATCCAAAATGATGGTCTGGTTTAAAATGACCTACTAAAGCTCTTCCTAGGCAAACAATTAAAAAGATCGAACCAATTAATACGTGAGCACCATGAAAACCTGTTGCCATAAAGAAAGTTGAAGAATAAATACCGTCAGTAAACCCAAATGCTGCATGACCGTACTCATAGGCTTGAACGGCTGTAAAACATACACCTAATAAAACTGTTAGACTTAATCCCCAGATTAATCCTCCTCTTTTGTTTTCTTTTAAAGCGTGGTGGGCCCAGGTAACAGTAGTACCAGAAGTTAATAAAATTACCGTATTTATTAGAGGCAAATGCCACGGGTCAAAAACTTCTACTCCTTGAGGCGGCCAGGTACCTCCGGTATGCTCAACTCTAGATACTTGTATTGCCTCATTAGCATATAGACTAGCATCGAAAAAGGCCCAAAACCAGGCTACAAAAAACATAACTTCAGATGCGATAAATAAAACCATTCCATATCTTAAGCCTAATTGAACTGTAGTTGTGTGATGGCCTCCATGCTCACCTTCTCTAATAACATCTCTCCACCAAACAGCCATAGTTCCAAGGCACATAATCAAGCCTATACCCATAACTATGCCACTATCTATTTCATGCATATACATAATTGCCCCTACAGCTAAAACTAATGCTGATATAGCTCCTACTAAAGGCCAAGGACTTGGGTCAACTAGATGATATGGATGATTAGCTTTAGATGACATTATTTATCTCCCTATATTTTTTTTATATTATATTAAGTTATTAATTTTTTGCACTAGAATTTTTATTTATTTTACCTTCATATTCACTTTTTTCACCCGTATTAAAAAAAGTATAAGACAAAGTAATAGTTTTTACTTCTTGAGTGTTTGGATCAGTAGCTATCTCAGGATCGATATAGAAACTAACTGGCATTTCTACTTCTTGTCCACTTTCTAATGTTTGTTCTTCAAAACAAAAACAATCTATTTTTGAAAAATATTTTCCTACTTTTGGTGGAGTTACATTAAAGGTAGCAACACCAGTTATTTTTGAATCAGATAAATTTTTTGCTTTATAAAAAGCTAAATTATTAGTACCTGTTTTTACCATAACTTGCCGTTCTACTGGCATAAATTTCCATTTCAACCCACCCGCCACATCTGAATTAAATTTTACTGTAATATTTACTAATGGAAAATTTTTTAAATTCTTATCTTCTTTAAGTGCAACTGGAGTACCCCCAAAGCCTGTAGTTCTACAAAATAAATCATATAAAGGAACAGCAGCATAAGATAGACCTATCATTCCTAATACTATAGAAACTACAAATATAGCAGTAAATTTAGAATTCTTGTTCATTAATATTAACCACCAATTTTTATAAATGAAATAATATAAATACTAAGAATTATAAATATTATTAAACCAGCTATAATCCAGTTCTTTTTTTTTAATTTAGAATTATTTTTTTCTTTAAGTTTATTTTCCATATTAATTAATCCAAATATAAATATATTTATCTATTGGCATTATCATAAATAATAAAAACAAATATAAAATAGAATACTTAAATAAAATGGGTTCCGAACCAATTTTTTTTCTATATACATTCCAGGATAAATATATGAAAACTATTGTTAATAAACTAGATATAAGGCCATAAATATTGCCTAAAAAGCCAAAATACCATGGAGATGGAGAAACTATTATTAATGATAAAGAATAAAGTATAATATTAATTCTAGTAATTTTTTTTCCTTTAACAACAGGTAACATTGGTATACCAGCTTTTTGATAATCTTCAGATCTATATAAAGATAAAGCCCAGAAATGAGGAGGAGTCCACATAAATATTATCATAAATAAAATAATTGGAAAAAAACTAAACTCTTGTGAAACTGCAAACCAACCAATAACAGGAGGAAGAGCTCCCGCCGCTCCTCCAATAACAATATTCTGTGGAGTATATCTTTTTAACCATACGGTATAAATAAAGATATAAAATATTATCGACATAAATAAAAATACTGCAGCTATATAATTTGAGGCAACAAAAAGTAATATTATTGAAAAAATTGATAATACTATTCCTAGTGTGAGAGCTTCTTCTGGTTTAACTCTACCTGAAGGTATTGGTCTAGATTTAGTTCTATCCATAATAAGATCAATATCTCTATCATACCACATATTAATAGCACCTGCCGCACCTGCACCTGCACCAATAGCTATTATAGAAAAAATAGCTAAAAAAGGATGTATTTGATTAGGAGTAAGCAATAAACCAATTATGGCAGTAAATATAGCAAGAGACATAACTCTAGGCTTTAATAATTCAAAATAATCGCCTACTCCTGCAGTTGAATGATTAACGTCCATTTTCAGTTTCTCACTTCTACTGTAGGCAACCATATATACAAAATATCTTTCTCAATTATTTAATTTCAGGTAAATCCTCAAATGTATGGAAAGGAGGTGGAGATGAAGTCTTCCACTCTAATGTATCTGCTCCTTCTCCCCATGGATTATCTGGACATTTTGCTCCTGAATATAATGTTCTAAATACTAAAATTAAAAACCAAATAATAGATATAGCTGAAATATAAGCTCCCACTGAAGCAACTAAGTTCCATCCTGCATAAGCATCTGGATAATCAGGAATTCTCCTGGGCATACCTTGTAAACCTAAGAAATGCATAGGGAAGAATGTTAGGTTAACACCAATAAATAACAACCAGAAATGTACCTTACCCATCCATTCTGTATATTGTCTTCCCGATATTTTGCCAAACCAGTAGTAAAATCCACCAAATAATGCAAAAACTGCACCTAAAGATAAAACATAATGAAAATGAGCAACAACATAATATGTATCATGCATAACAGTATCTAAACCAGCATTCGCTAGAACTACTCCTGTCACACCACCTACAGTAAATAAGAATATAAATCCTACTGCAAATAACATAGGTGTTTTAAAGCTTACTGATCCACCCCACATGGTAGCAATCCAACTAAAGATTTTAATACCAGTAGGTACTGCAATTACTAAGGTAGCAGCAGTAAAATATGCTTTAGTATCAACATCCATACCAACTGTATACATGTGATGCGCCCACACAACAAAGCCTACAAAGCCAATTGAAACCATAGCATAAGCCATTCCTAAATATCCAAAAACAGGTTTATTTGAAAAAGTTGATACAATATGACTTACCATACCGAAAGCTGGTAAAATAAGTATATAGACTTCAGGATGTCCAAAGAACCAAAATAAGTGTTGGAATAGCATTGGATCTCCTCCTAATTCAGGGGCAAAAAATGCTGTTCCAAAGTTTCTATCAGTAAGTAACATGGTTATGGCTCCTGCTAGAACAGGAAGAGATAAAACTAGTAAGAAAACAGTTACTAGTATTGACCATACAAATAAAGGCATTTTATGAAGAGTCATTCCAGGAGCACGCATATTGAAAATTGTAGTTATAAAATTAATTGCACCTAATATTGAAGAAGCACCAGCTAAATGTAGTGATAAAATTGCCATATCTACGGCAGGAGAAGCATGTCCTACTGTAGAAGATAAAGGAGGATAAATAGTCCAACCTGTTCCAGCTCCTCCACCCACATAAGGACTAGCTAATAATAATATAAATGCAGGTACTAATAGCC
This sequence comes from Alphaproteobacteria bacterium, assembly GCA_046582425.1. Taxonomy (GTDB): domain Bacteria; phylum Pseudomonadota; class Alphaproteobacteria; order TMED109; family TMED109; genus TMED109. Next base: position 354 of record JAYGEJ010000179.1, on the reverse strand, counting down.
AAAAACTAATATTATTCATTCTAGGAAAAGCCATATCTGGAGCTCCTATCATTATAGGAACAAACCAATTTCCAAATCCACCAATCATAGCTGGCATAATCATAAAGAAGATCATAATTAATCCATGGGCAGTAGTTAAAACATTATACATCTGGTAATCACCACCTAGTATACTATCGCCTGGATATGCTAATTCTGTTCGCATAATCATTGACATAACTCCGCCAATCACTCCTGCTATGACAGCAAAAATAATATACATAGATCCTATATCTTTGTGATTTGTAGAATATGCCCAACGACGAAAACCTGTTGGTGTATGATCATGTGTATCAGTTGTAGTAGCCATATTTT
>JAYGEJ010000167.1:0-1776 GCA_046582425.1 Alphaproteobacteria bacterium | reverse complement strand
TTAAACTCTCGATTTAATAATGGAATAGGAAATCTAAATATATATTCTAATTATTCTTATCTACAAGCTACTTTTGAATCAGCTCATACATTACCAGCCGCTAATCATCCAATGAGTAATAATGATATTGAAGCAGGTGATTATCTACCAGGTATGCCTGAACACACTTTTAAAACAGGTATTAATCAAGAATTTTCGTCTCAGTTAAATGCTGGCTTAAATATGACATATTCATCAGGAGTTTTCTTAAGAGGAGATGAATCTAATCAATTAAAGAAAACAAATCCTTATTTGGTTTTCAACGCGGATGCATCATGGAAATTGAGTAAATCTTTTTCTTTCTTTGCAAGAGTAGATAACCTTTTAGACTCTAAATATGAGACTATGGGAGTACTTGGTGAAGCTGAAGCAGATGAAGTTAATGTCCCAATATCAGAATTAGGTGATACAGGAAGTGGAGAAACAGCTGTAGGACCTTTGGACCCAAGATTCTATTCACCTGGAGCACCGCGCTCTTTCTTTATAGGCCTTAGGGTCAATTGGTAATATTTTTTAATTAGTAATTTAAAATTATAAATGCTAATAAATTAGACTTATTATGGAAAAATATAATATAGATTTGTTAGCATTAATTTTAAAAGGTGGTCCAGTAATGATTTTATTATTGGGTTTATCTATTATATCTTTAACGATAATAATTATAAAAATAATCCAATTTTATAAATCAGATTTACACAATATTAAAAAAATTGACGTTGCTATGGAGATGATTGAGAGCAATAAATTATCTAATGCAAAAAATTTATTAAATACTATTTATCATCCCGCTTCAAAAATAATATTACTTACTATAGAGTCCCAAAAACTCTCTGAAGAAGATAAAGAAAATAAAATATCTATTGAAGCTGAAAAAGAATTGAGAAGTCTTGAGTTTCTTCTCAAACCATTAGAAGTAATATCTAATATTGCTCCACTTTTAGGTTTACTTGGAACAGTTATTGGCATGATAAATGCTTTTTCAAAATTAGAAGAAGCAGGAAGTAGAGTCGATCCGGCTATTCTTGCAGGCGGAATATGGGAAGCTCTTCTAACTACAGCTTTTGGACTTATTGTTGCCATACCAGCTTTAGCTGCTTTTTATTGGTTAGATGGAAGAGTTGATAAGACTAGAGAAGACATGCGACACCTAATAATAAAAACTAATATTTTTCTAAAAAATAAAAAATAATGGCTCTTTTAATAAAAAAAAAGAAGAGTATAGAAATTAATGTAGCTCCCTTAATAGATGTAGTATTTTTATTATTAATATTTTTTATGCTAACTAGCGAATTTACTGACTTTAAAACTATTGATATGATATCACCAAATCAAAGTAGCGCTAGTATTGAGAATAAAAACCTACCAATTATAATAAATTTATCAGAAGAAGGATTAATAGAAATTGATAAAGCAGAGGTTAAATTAGAGAATTTATCAGAAATAATTCAAATGAAATTAATTAATTCTAAAAATAAGAAAATTGTTATTTCAACATTAAACGACACAAAAATAAATAATTTAATAATAGTAGTAGATATGATTAGAAGTTTAGGTATTGAAAATATTGCTTTAATAACTAAAGAAAAATGATGAATATTCTAGAAAAAAGAATAAGAAAAAAAAGGCTACCAAATCTGGTTCCCTTAATTAATATTGTTTTTTTATTATTAATATTTTTTATGTTATCGGGAACTCTATCAAAAAAAGACTTATTTGAAGTAGATCCTCCTTTATCAT
>JAYGEJ010000057.1:0-10860 GCA_046582425.1 Alphaproteobacteria bacterium | reverse complement strand
CATCTGTAACCCAATCTCTTCCAAATGAATCCCAAGCTAATATATCCACTCCTGTTTTTCCAAGAAGAGACCACATAGCCATTTCAAAAGCACCAGTATCAGAACCACCTGTTATTGCTACATGATAATTTTCAGGTATGTTTAAAATTGATTTAGTTTTATTAATTAATTTTTGGATTCTTTTAACACTTATAGTAGCCCTATGTGATCTCCCTAGTAGTGCATCATTAAGAAAAGAAGCCTCCCAATTAGGAATTTTTACACAAGGGCCTGAAGAAAATTTAGGATTATTTGGTAATTTAAGGGAATTCATATTATTTTTTCCATTATTTATTAGAATTAATTTATTAGCAATGTATAATCGTGTCATTACTTGTCAATTTAATATTATAATTTTCATATTTTAACTAGATGATTTAATGGACCATTACCTTCGCCAATATCAGGAGCATATAATATTGCTTTATTAACATATTTATGAGCCTTACTTACAGCCTTCTTCAAAGTTAATTTTTTTCCTAAACCACAAGCTATTGCACTTGATAAAGTACACCCAGTTCCATGTGAATTTTTAGTAATAATTTTTTTACTTTTAAAGCAATCTATTCCATCTATACTGACTAAAATATCCACGAGCGTGGAGTCCTCTAAATGTCCACCTTTCATTAATACATTATCAATTCCCATTTTTAAGATATTTTCACCTGCTATTTTAAGATCATTAACATTACTTATTTTTGATCCAGTAATAACCTCAGCTTCAGGAATATTTGGTGTAATTATAGTACATAGAGGTAATAATTGATTTATTAGTGCTTTTTCTGCTCCAGTATCTAATAATTTATGTCCACCTTTTGCTACCATTACTGGATCTAATACAATTGGTACTTTATTTTTAAGTTTTGAAAGTATTTTTGTCACACAGAGAATAATTTCTTCGTTAGATAACATTCCAATTTTAATAGCATCGGTACCAATATCATTAAGAATAGCAATAATTTGTTCTTCAATAATATTTAAAGGCATATTTAAAATATTAGTTACACCTTTAGTATTTTGAGCAGTGACAGCAGTAATAGCACTGGTTGCATAACACCCTAAAGAGGAAATGGTTTTAATATCTCCTTGTATGCCTGCTCCACCGCCTGAATCAGATCCAGCAATGGTCATTATTCTTGCTAGTTTATTATCATTCATTAATATAATTTATAATTTCTGTTTTTAATTTCTTAAGTGTGCTGTTTAATAATGTTTTATTTCTACATTCTCCCATTATCCTCAGCTTGTTTTCTGTACCAGATGCCCTAATAATAATTCTACCTTCATCACCTAGTTTTTTTTCATATTTTTCAATTTTTTCTTTAATAAAATGATCACCATTTTTATATTTATAATCTTTATTATTATAGGAGATGCTTTCAATAGTTTGCGGCATTAAGGAAAATATATTCATTAATTTTGAAGCTTTCATATTTTTCTCTACCATAGAAGCAATTATCTGAAGTGAAGCTACTAATCCGTCACCAGTACTGCCATATTCACCCATAATAATATGTCCCGATTGCTCTCCACCAATATTGCAACCATTTTTTCTCATTTCTTCAACTACATATCTATCACCTACGTTTGTTCGAATTAAGTCTAGATCAAGACTGTTAATATAATTCTCTAAACCTTTGTTTGTCATTTTGGTTCCAACAATAGAATTGCCCTTTAATATACCTTGGTCTAGATATCTTTTTGTTATTAATCCAATTATCTTATCTCCATGTATAAAATTTCCTTTTTCATCACAAATTATACAGCGATCGGCATCTCCATCCAACGCTATACCAATATCAGCTTTATGCTTTTTAACCATTTTAGCCATAAGATTAGGGTGAGTTGATCCACATTTATGGTTTATATTTGTACCGTCAGGATTGCAGCCTATAGAAATTACGTCTGCACCTAGCTCCCATAATGCTCTAGGAGCTACTTGGTATGCTGCTCCATTTGCACAATCTATTACAATTTTTAAATTTTTTAGAGAAAATTTATTTGGAAATGTTGATTTAACAAACTCTAAATATCTTCCAGCTGCATCTTCAATTCTTTTTGCTCTTCCAAGTTTTGCAGAATCTACAAGATTAGATGGATAATTTTTATCCATTAATACTTCTATTTTAAGTTCATTTTCATCACTTAATTTTTCTCCATTAGGGTCAAATAATTTTATTCCATTATCTTCATACGAATTATGAGATGCTGAAATCATTACTCCAACGTCACACCTCATAGACCTAGTTAACATAGATATTGCAGGAGTAGGCATTGGGCCAACTAGAAATACATTCATACCCATAGAAATAAATCCAGCAGTTAAAGAAGGTTCTATTAAATAACCAGAAAGCCTTGTATCTTTTCCTATGACAACATTATGTTTGTGTTTTCCTCTAGTAAAATATTCTCCAGCAGCCATTCCAACTTTTAAAGCAGTTTCACCTGTCATTGGATAAGTATTGGCACGACCTCTTATTCCATCAGTACCGAAATATTTTCTTTTTCTAGTTTGAGATAGATTACTTTTTTTTTTTCATTATTTTTTCAATTATAATTAATTTTATTCCACATTTTTATAGCCTGCTTAGTCTCTTTTATATCGTGTACTCTTACAAATTTCACACCTTTTTCTATAGAAGCTATAGCAAGAGAAATAGAACCAGGCAATCTTTCTGATACTTTTGTATTAGTAATTCTTCCTATCATAGATTTCCTTGATGCTCCAATTAATATATGAGATTTTAAACTATGGAATATTGTGAGATCTCTAAAAATTCTTAAATTATGATTATCGTTTTTTCCAAAACCTATTCCAGGATCAATAATGATGTTTCTTTCTTTTATACCTTTTTGTATAGCATATTTTTTTTTATCATTTAAAAAATTTAAAACTTCATATGAAACATTTTTATACTTGGGTTTTTTTTGCATATAATTAGGCTGTCCTTTCATATGCATTAATATCAACCCGACTTTATTCTTAGCTATAATATTGGCAGATCTTTCATCGGAAAGTGATGATATATCATTTATAATTGTAGCACCTGCATCAATAGCAGCCTGCATAGTTGAAGAATTCCTTGTATCACATGATATAGGAATATTATATTTAGAAAGTTCTTTAATAATTGGAATTATTCTTTTTTGTTCTTCTTTTTCATCTAAACGAATAGCTCCTGGTCTAGATGATTCTCCTCCTATATCAATAATACTTGCGCCTTCATCAAGCATGCTTATAGCTTTTGATACGGCTTCATTAGTTTTGAGAATTTTTTTATTTTTACTTGAGAAGCTATCAGGTGTCACATTTAAGATACCTATAATTTGAGTTTTATTAGAATTTAAACCCATGAAATTTTTTGTTCTATGGTTATAGGTATTTAATTTTTCTAAAATATTTCTTTTATTTATATAAGGGTTTACCCATTCTTTGATATTTTGAACAGAATAAACCAATTGTTTGTTATTAAGTTTATTATCTATAAATTGAATTTCAAAGTTAAGAAAGGCCATGTTTCTAGCTAAAGGAAGAGCTTTTTTTTGTTGGACTAACAATCTAGCTTTTTTTCCGAAAACTATATTTATGGGTATGACAATAACTTCATTCACAATAAATAATTATTGCTAAGTTTCATTTGGACGAGGGTCTTTAATATTATCTTTTTTAACTTCTTTTTCGATATCAGAGTCGACAGATGTAGTATTGGTATTATTTTTATCTAATTCTTTGCCCTTAAGTATATTACTTATATCCTCTGCTGAAAGTGTCTCATATTCTAAAAGACCTTTGGCAATTTTGTGAAGATCATCGATATGTTTTTTTATAATCAATCTAGAAGTTTTCTCGCCTTCTTCTACTAGTTTCCTCACTTCTTCATCAATAAGTCTAGCAGTATCATCAGATATGTTTCTTTGTTGAGCTACGGAATGCCCTAGAAAAACTTCTTCTTGGTTAGTTTCATACCTTAAAGGACCTAATTTATCTGAAAAGCCAAATTCCATTACCATTCGTCTAGCTAAATTAGTAGCTTGCTGTATATCATTTCCTGCACCAGTAGTAATATTTTTTTTGCCATAAATAAGCTCTTCAGCAACTCTTCCCCCAAACATTGAAGCAATTAATGCTTCTAATTCTGTTCTTGTTTGAGAGAGCTTATCTCTTTCAGGAAGCCACATAGTTACTCCTAATGCTCTTCCTCTTGGAATGATAGTTACTTTATGAAGTGGTTCATGTCCTTCAACATTTAACATAACTAAAGCATGACCAGCTTCGTGGTAGGCTGTCATTTTTTTTTCATCTTCTGTCATAACCATAGAGCGTCTTTCTGCTCCCATCATAACCTTATCTTTTGCTTGTTCTAATTCTATCATACCCACGTTTAGTTTACTTTTTCTCGCAGCTAGAAGGGCTGCTTCATTAACTAAGTTTGCTAGATCTGCCCCAGAAAAACCTGGCGTACCCCTTGCAATAATTCTAGGATCTACATTCTTAGCAAGAGAAACTTTTTTCATATGAACTTTTAGAATTTTTTCTCTTCCTAAGATATCTGGATTAGGGACAACTACTTGTCTATCAAATCTTCCAGGTCTTAATAAGGCTGGGTCTAGTACATCAGGCCTATTTGTTGCTGCGATTAATATGACACCTTCATTAGTTTCAAATCCATCCATTTCTACTAAGAGTTGATTTAAAGTTTGTTCTCTTTCATCATTTCCTCCCCCAAGACCTGCTCCTCTATGTCTTCCAACAGCATCAATTTCATCGATAAATATTATACAAGGAGCACTTTTTTTACCTTGTTCAAACATGTCTCTTACTCTACTAGCACCAACCCCCACAAACATTTCAACAAAGTCTGAACCTGATATAGTAAAAAAAGGAACATTAGCTTCACCAGCGACAGCTCTAGCTAAAAGAGTTTTTCCTGTTCCTGGAGGTCCTACAAGTAAAACACCTTTTGGAATCTTACCACCTAATTTTTGAAATTTTTGTGGATTTTTTAAAAATTCAATAATTTCCTCTAATTCATCTTTGGCTTCATCTACGCCAGCCACATCTTCAAAAGTTACTCTACCTTGTTTCTCTGTAAGCAACCGAGCTTTTGATTTTCCAAAGCCCATCGCTCCACCCTTACCGCCTTGCATTTGTCGCATGAAGAAAATCCACACTCCAATAAATAAAAGCATAGGTAGCCAGTTTAAAAGCATCCCTAAAATTGGAGACACTCTTTCATCTAGAGGAGCAGCAGTTACTTTAACACCACTTTCTGTTAATTTTTCAATTAAATTCGGATCATCAGGGGCATAGGTAGTAAATTCCTCACCTGATTCAAAATGGCCTAGTATGTTATTTTCTTGAATGATAACGTCATTTACATTATTTAGTTTAACCTGTGCGAGAAATTCAGAATAAGGCAAAGAAACTTGACTATCTACACTTTTATTATCCTGAAATAAATTAAAAATAGCTAGTAAAAATATTACTATTATAGCCCATGCAGCTAAGTTTTTTCCCATTTTATTCAAATTTTTTCTCCAGATTTAAATATATCAATATTCTTGTATTCACTAAATAATTTTTCTTCTAGATGTTTAATACAAATATTATTTTTCCAAAAATCACTCTTCCAATATAATAGATGGGGTACAGATACTATTTGTTCAAGTACTCTTATAGCAGGAATAGTTTTTATAGCATTAAAATTTATACTAGGTTTTTGAATTTTATTCAATTTAATCATTGATAAATAACTTTCTTCGTCTAATGGCCCTATAGTTAAATCATTTTTTTTTGTTTTATTAGTGATTATGAATCTTCTATCCCAAACAGTAATGTCATTATTTATGCCTATTTTTTTTTATAGAATTATCTAATTGTCTGTATAATAATATTTTATTATTATCTATTTTTACATATACCCCACCCACAGTTGTATTTTTACTTTTTTTGCTATTAATATTTTCAAGTAAATTATTGATAATCTTTGTTTTTCTAGGATATTTTTTTCCTCCAATAATTTTTATTAGATAGTTTAATACTTTTATTTGGAATATATTTGGTAATTCAAAAAACCTGGCTAAATTAAATATACACATTCCTAAGGGATTAAATTCGATATCATCTTTCATAAAATTATAAAGGTAATAGTTTAAATGTTTGCTTAAGCTATTAAATACTTTTATAGAGTTGCTAAAATCTTTGTACATATCATTATGTACGATTAACTTTCGTGCTTTAGATCTTAAATATTTCATATCTAAGTTTGAAGGGTCCTCAATCCATTTTAATTGATTATCTTGGCAAATATTTATTAAACTTTCTTTTTTATAATTTAGCAGAGGTCTAATTAATTCTATAGTTCCCGAACTTGTTAATATCCTTGATGATTCCTGCATACACCTTAGCCCATCTAATCCGCTTTTAGCCTCCAATCTAATTATAAAAGTTTCCACTTGGTCGTCAGCATGATGGCCTAAAAAAATATATTTACAATTATGAATTCTGCAAGCTTCTCCTAAAATATCGTAGCGGGCAATTCTAGCAGTTTCTTGTATTTTTGTTTTTGGTTTTTCTTTAGACCATAATAAAGAATGATGTTTTATTTTTAGTTTAGTCATTAATTTTTCTACAAATTTAGTCTCTGCAGCAGATTCTTTTCTTAACTGATGGTCTAGTGTAAAAGAGATAATATTATAGTTATATTTATTCTTAAATTTACTCAATAAATAGGCTAATGCAGTGCTATCTACTCCTCCAGAAACAGCTAAGCCAATATTCTCTTTATTAAATTTATTTTTATTTTTATTCATAAAAAATTCAAAATTTTTTGTGAATTTATTGTTAATCATTGCTAATTATTTACATTCTAGTTTTTCTTTATATGTCCTTGCTCTATTAGAAATATTTAAAGGTAGTTCTATAAATTCTTTATCTAATTTAGCAAAGGTAGAGCATGCCTCTTTATTTTTATTTAAAGCATATAGTGAAATTCCTAGTTTTAGTAATTGAGCAGAAGCTTTTGAGCCTTTTGGAAATTTTTTATATCCTTCAGCAAAATTTTGTGCAGCCTGGATATAGTTTTTTCTAACATAGAATGATTCTCCCAACCAATAGTATGCGTTACTAGTTAAGCTATGATCTGAAAAATCTTTAATAAATTTTACAAAAGCTACTTCTGCAGCTTCATAATTACCTTTGGAAAGCATATTATACGCTCTTTGATATATATCTTTCGGTTCTTTATTTGGCTCAGATATCGAAATTTCTTCAGATACCAATTTATCTTTTTGTACGTTAATAGTTTCTTTTATTATTTCATCATTCCCACTTGTAGTATTTATTTTTGCTAGAACTTCTGAAGAAGAATTTTCATTTTTATTACTACTTTCAGAGTTATTCATTCCAGGATAAATAGGATATTCTTCAGGAATTGTGTCTTCAGTTATTTTTTCTTCAGTAATTTTATTATTTATATCTGACCCTTTATTTAAGTTTTCTATCTTTATTAATAATTTAGAATTTTGTTGAATTAAATTATTTATTTTTTCTTTTAAATACTTAATTTCTTCTATAACTCCTTCGGTTGACCTAGTTTTTTCTTCAAGTTCTAAAAGCCTTCTTTCTTGGTCAGCATCTACTTTATAATTATTTTTAATATTTACATCTTGGTTATGATTAGCTGAGTTAACTTCTTTTCCTTGATAAACCCTTCTTTCAAGATCATTTATCTTAGTATTTAATCCTTCTAATCTATTTAATATTCTCTCATTAATATTATTAATAGTTTCATCATTATTTTGAGAATAACATTTATTAAGATTGAAACAGGATAGAATAATAAGACTGAAAGCTATATAAATAATCTTTTTATTCATTATTGCTTAATCTCTAATTACTATTAATAAATGTAACAGCTGTTCTATTTTGGGTCCAAGCAGTTTCATCATGGCCTGCGACTGTAGGCTTTTCTTTTCCATAAGAAATAACTGATATTCTATTTGAACTTATACCTAATGATATTAAATAATTTTTTGCTGCAGATGCTCTTCTTTCACCTAAGGCTAAGTTATATTCTCTTGTCCCTCTTTCATCACAATGGCCAGTAATAGTAATAGAAAGTTCAGAATTTCTAATTAAAAATTGATATTGCTGTTGAAGAATTTCGGAACTGTCATCTGAAATTGTTGATGCATCGTAGCCAAAGAAAATTCTATCGCCTACTTCTATTAATTCAGCAGAAAGTTTTTCTTCTACAGTAAGTTCTACTTCATCCATCTGAATTGTTTGAGCAGTATTATCAATTATTTCAATCTCTTCTGTTAAAGTATCATTTTGATCAATATTTCCACCCTCAGCATCAAGAAGTAAACTTTCTTGGTCTTTGTTTGTGCATGAAATAAAGTTTAATAAAAAAACAGTAATTATAAAAATTTTTAAATACTCTAACATTCAGACTCCTTTTGTAATCAGTATGATTTTATTATATAATACTTTCTAAATATTATATATTAATATTATTTTAATTTGTATTTTTGGGGCTCCAGGCAGGATCTGAAGCATCTTCTGGAGTATTCAACTCCCTTTCTCTGTATCCAGTAATATCTATTACAAATAATCTTGTTTTCATGCTTCCATTTTGTTGCGGAATTTGCCTAAAAAAGCTGAGCACTCTTCCTCCAGGAGCCCAAGTTGGTCCTTCCGTTAAGTATCCTTCAGCAATTAATCTTTCTTCAGAACCATCTGGTCTCATTAATCCAATAAAAAATCTTCCTCTAGTAAACTTTGTAAAAGCAATATAATCTCCTCTTGGTGACCAGACAGGTGTAGCATAACTGCCCCTTCCAAAACTTATTCGCTTTGCATTATTTCCATTTCTCTTCATTACATAAAGGTGTTGTCCGCCAGATCTATCTGAATTAAATACTATTTTTTTTCCATCAGGAGAAAATGACGGTGAAGTATCAATAGATCTGCCTTTGGTAAGTTGATTAGTATTTTTAGTTTTAAGATTCATAATATGAATATTAGTTGTGCCATTTTGTGCTAAAGACATAACTAAATCTGAACCATCAGGGGAAAACCTTGGAGCAAAAGACATACCAGGAAACTGACCTAAGATTTCTATTTTTCCAGATAATAAATTATATAGGTAAACACTAGGTTTTAGGCCTGCTTTTATTCCATTATAAGAAAAAAAGGTAATTTGTTGTTGGTTAGGAGAAAATCTTGGTGTTAAAACTAAAGATTTCCCGTCTGTAAGATATTTATGGTTACCTCCATCTTGATCCATAATTGCAAGCCTTTTAATCTTATTTTTTTGGGAACCAGATTCTGAAATATAAACTATCCTTGTATCAAAATAACCCTCTTCTCCTGTTAATCTTTCATATATTTTATCTGATATAATATGAGAAATTCTTCTCCAAGATTTTATTTTAGAAGAAAGAGACAGACCAAACATTCTTTTTTCACCATACACATCCCATAATTCAACATTTACACTTAATTTATCATCAGTTTTTTTTGTAATTCTTCCTGATATAAGCGCTTGAGCATCAATAATTCTCCAGTCTCTAAATTTAGGACGAGCATTTAATTGATCAGGGTCTTGCATGTAAGCATCTCTATCTAATAACTTAAATAATCCTGAGTTAATTAAATTATTTGCAATTAAGTTAGGAATATTTTTGTGTAAGTTTAACTTCTTTAAATTCTCTTCAGTAGAAAAATAGGATATAGCAATAGGCATTGCCTGAATATTTCCTCCCATTATATCAATTTGAAGGGGTTTATCTGCTGATTGTGATATGCTAGGCAAAGAAGTTAAGATAAATGATGTTGATATGAAAAAAAATATAACAAATTTTGCAAAATATTTTTTAATTTTATTCAATTTAATCTCCAATAGATAGTATTTTATTTATGTTTTGTAAGGTGTAAAGCTAATATCTATTATTTTCCATAAATTATATTCTTCTTCTGGCAGTTTAGTGAATTTACCTAATTTTCTTATAGCTCGTTGTGCTGCTTCCACATAAGGTAAATAAGTTGGATCTTCTTCAGCTCTTCTTATAGAGTTTTTATTTACTATAGTTTTATTTATGGTTCCGTCTGGCCTTACATATATTCTTAATTGAACAGTAATGTCATTTAAAACTTTTAAGTCTGGTGCGGGAGGTAAAGTATAATTTTCTTTAATTTGTTTATAAATATTACCTACAATTATTTTCTGTATATTTTTAATTTCTTGTGGTGATTTTGGATTTTTCTGCTTTGGTTCATTTAAAACCTTATTCTCAGGTTTTATGGGTTGATCTTCATATTTTGCTAAATTTTTCAACATATCATCAAAAACTTCATCGTTATTTTCTTTTTTAGCAGTCTCAATTTTTTTCTTAACTTCAGTCTCTTTTATTTTAAATTCAGGTTTTTTTTGTGGAGGTTTAGCTTTTACAATTGCAGCTTTCGGTTCAGGGTTCTCTTTCTTAATTATTGGTTTTTGTTTTGGAGGTTGAGGCTTAAATTTAATTATTTTGGTTTCTTTTATTTTTTTTTCTGGCTTTTTATTTTCCTTAGCTTCTTCAGAAACTATCTTTTCATCAGGTTCTTCATTAATTATTTCAACAGAGATATAGTCTATTTCTTTAGTTTTTATTTCTGGTAATGTTATAGATATGAGAATAAAGACTAATATATGAATTGATAAAGATGAATAAAAAGCTTTTTTCAATTTTTATTTTTCAATTTTCTGTTTAGTTAATAATGCAACCTTATTATAACCTGCTTTTTTTATTCTGCTCATTAAAACCATAACTTCA
>JAYGEJ010000051.1:0-3916 GCA_046582425.1 Alphaproteobacteria bacterium | reverse complement strand
CCTATAGTTCTTTGTGATGACTGTGGTATAGTACCTGTTCCTAAATCTGAACTTCCAGTACTTTTACCTGATGATGTGACATTTGAAAAAATAGGTAACCCATTAGACCATCATGAAAAATGGAAATCTGTTAAATGCCCTAAGTGTGGTAAACCCGCTAAAAGAGAAACACAAACATTTGACACTTTTGTTGATTCTTCCTGGTATGCATTAAGATATCCTGCTCCTAAATCAAAAGAACCTATTGAAAAAAAGGAAATGGCTAGATGGAGCCCCCCAGACCAATATGTAGGAGGAATTGAACATGCTATTTTACACTTGCTTTACGCAAGATTTTTTAATAGAGGGTTAAAAAAGACAAATTATGTAAATTTTGAAGAACCTTTTAAAGGGTTATTCTGTCAAGGAATGGTATGCCATAAAACGTATAAAGGACCCGATGGATGGGTAGAACCAGAAAATATAATATTTAAAGAAAATAAGGCTTTATTAAAATCCAATAATCAGGAACTAGAGGTTGGACGCTCCGAAAAAATGTCTAAGTCAAAAAAAAATATAGTTGATCCTATGTTAATTATAGAAAAATATGGAGCTGATACTGCAAGATTATTTATGCTTTCTGATTCACCTCCAGAGAGAGACTTAGATTGGAGTGAAAGTGGAGTAGATGGCTGTTGGAAATATCTTAAAAAAATATGGTCTCATTTTCAAAATTATGAAATTCCTGTGCAAAATCTGTCTATATTAGAAGATGCGAAAGAAGAAGATAATAAATTAAGAAGAGATATCCATCTATGTATAAAAGATACAACAGATAGTATAGAATCATTTAGATATAATAGCGCCGTAGCAAGTATAAGAAAATTATCGAATTTATTACTTAATGTTAAAAAGAATAGTTATGATAATGTATTAGAACAAATTATATTAGAAGGATGGCAATCATACTTAATTATGTTATCACCAATAACTCCTCATATCGCCGAAGAGTTATGGAAAAATATAAACCCAAAAACCTCCATATCAAATCAAAAATGGCCAAGTGTAAATCAAAAGTTATTAAATGAAAAAAGTGTAGTAATTGCCGTTCAAATAAATGGTAAACTAAAAAATACAATTGAAATAGAACAAAAAGAAATCAATAATAAAGTTTTTCAAGAAAAAAAAGCTTTAGCTTTAAGTAATATAAAAACTGCAATACTTAAAAATGAGCCAAAAAAAATTATAGTAATTCCAGGTAGAGTTATAAACATTGTCATTTAAAATTAAACTATTTAAATTTATAATTATAATTTTGATCGCTCCATTAATAGGTTGCAAATTTACTCCCGTTTATAAGAAGAATAATATGATATCTGAGCTATGCTCAATAAATGTAAATAATGAAGAAAATTCTGCACCCTTATATGAAATAAAATTTAAGAATGAATTAAAATATATTTTATGTGATTCTAATAATAGTAATATTAAATATATATTAGACTGGGAAATACAAAGAAATTATAGAGAGCTTATTAAATCTGAATCTAATTTTACAAGAAGATATGAAGAAATTTTTCTTGTAAGGTTTAGTTTGGTCAATATTGAAAATAATAATGTTATTTACACTGATAGCGTTACATCTAAAGGAGCATATAACCTGTTAGAAGATGAAATTATTAGCACTATCGCATCCAAAAATTCTGTTAGCTTTCATATTGCAACTAATGCTGCAAGACTTGTTCTTGATAAAATCTATTTATTTATGTCAAAATAATGAAGATAAAAAATTATGAAATAGATTCTTTCTGTTCCAATTTTAATAAAGATGCTCCTGCAATATTAATTTATGGCCAGGACTATGGCTTAAAACAGGAAAGAGCTAATTTAATTATTAATAATTATTTAAAAAAATCTAATAATATTGTAGGGCTTGAAATGAAATCAATTATTTCCGATCCTGAAATTATTAAAACTGAACTAAAATCTATCTCACTGCTTGATAATAAAAAAGTAATAAAAGTACATGATGCGGATGATAAGATTTTCCCGGTGATTGAAGACAATATTTTAATAAATAATGAAGAATGCTTGTTAATTTTAATTAGTGAAAACCTAACGCCTAAATCAAAACTTAGAAGCTTTTTTGAAAGTCATAAAAATGCTGTGATTATTCCATGCTATAGTGACGATAATAAAAATATATTAAACTTAATTGATAGTTTATTTAATAAAGAAAATATTAAAATCGATATTGATGCTAAAAAACTACTGTCTAGCTATTTAGGTGTTGATAGATTAGTAACAAAAGGAGAAATAGAAAAAGCAATATTATATACAGGAACGAAGAAACACCTTTCTATAGAAGATGTATCTGCTTTTTTGAGCGATCAAGCTTCAATTAATATTGATGAGCTTTACGACTTAATTTTATTAGGGAATATTAAAAAAGGATATAAAATACTTTTAAAGTTACAAAATGAAGGTGTGCAACCAATACAAATCTTTAGATCTTTTACTAGGCAACTGCAAAATTTATATTTTATGAAGGAAAGATATATAGAAAAAATGAATGTTAATGAGGTGGTAGAAAGTTTTAAACCTCCAATATATTTCAAACGCAAAGAAAATATTAAACGTCATACAAAAGAGTGGTCTGTTAAAATGATAAACCAAGCATTAATATTAATAGAGAATGCAGAAATAAACTGTAAAAAACTAAAAAGCAATCCTAACGATATTGCTAAGCAAACTATCCTGAATCTAGGTCTAATGAATAATAATGCGAACTTTAGTTTTTAATTTTACTTATAAGTTCATCTAATTGATCCAAGTTTTTATAAGTAAATATAATTTTTCCTCTTCCATTTTTGTCTTTTATTGATGTCTTAAGGCCACAATTAGCCTCTATTTCTTTTTCTAAGTTTAAAATATTTATATCTGACTCTTTCTTGTTATTATTCTTAGCTTGAACACTTTCTTTTAATAAATCCTCTACCTGTCTGACATTTAAATTCTTGCTAATAATAACTTTAGCCAATGCCAAGCTGTTTGGATTTCCGATTAGCGGACGGGCCTGGCCAACGTTTAGTTTTTTTTCTTCTAATAGTTTTTGAATGTCCTTTGGCAAACTCAATAGCCTCATAAAATTCGAAATATATGCTCTACTTCTATGCATTGTAACAGATAATTCTTCCTGAGTTATAGAAAACTTTTCCAGTACCTTTTTATATCCTTTAGCCTCATCAATAGCAGATAAATTTTCTCTTTGAATGTTTTCAATTAATGCAATAATAGCAACTTCTTCATCTTCTACATTTTTTATATGTGCAGGAATTTTATGAAGGCCAGCTATTTGTGACGCTCTCCAACGTCTTTCGCCAGCTATTATTTGCCAAGTTTTTTCTTTTCCTTTTAACTCTTTTACTATTATAGGCTGAAGAACACCTTTATCTTTTATTGAGGCTGCTAACTGCTCTAAAAGCTCTTTATCAAAAGACTGCCTTGGTTGAAGAGGATTTGGCCTTATTAGATCTATAGATATATTTTCAAAAATAGTGTTTTCGGTATCCTGTCTATCGTTCTCTTCTTTGCTTTCTTGGAATAATGCTTCTATACCTCTTCCTAATCCTCTCTTATTTTTCTTTGGCATTTTTTTCTCCCATTATTTAATTCTTTTAATCATTTCTTTAGCTAGAGAAATATAAGCTTGGCTGCCGCTAGAATTAATATCATATAATATTGCAGGTAAGCCGTGAGATGGAGCCTCTGAAAGCCTCACATTTCTAGGTATAATTGTTTTAAAAACATCTTTTCCAAAATATTTCTTAACTTCTTCTTTTACTTCTGAGCTAATTCTATTTCTCTTATCATACATTGTTAATAAAATGCCTTCTATATAAATAGATGAGTTTAAATTTTTCTTAATTCTAGCAAT
>JAYGEJ010000033.1:0-11353 GCA_046582425.1 Alphaproteobacteria bacterium | reverse complement strand
AAATCTCTAAATTTCATTTTTTGATTACATCTAATACATGGAATAGGTGTAACTCCATTAGCATAACTATCTGCAAAATCTTTAATAACGTTATCCAAGAAACGCTTTTCATAGTCTAATGTATAATGTTTAATCCCAAGTTTATCCGAAACTCTTTTGGCATCGTAAATATCCTGTCCAGCACAGCAGGTTTTACTTCCTGATGCGGTTACTCTTCCACTATCATATAATTGCATAGTTAAGCCAATAACTTCAAAGCCTTGTTCTACCATCATAGCCGCTGCTACAGAGCTGTCTACTCCGCCCGACATAGCTACTGCTACTTTTCTTGCTTTTTTAGTCTTAGGCATTTTCTATATTATCTTCATCATTATTATCTGCATTATTTTGTTTTTCTAAAAGAAATTTCTCTCTTATATTTAGGTATTTATTTATTAGTCCTTCACCATATTCCATAGCCCATTCAGGTAAAAAATGACCCGCATTATCTACCCCAGGAAGCTTATGAATTCCATTAATTGAATTAAAGAATCTATTTAAAGCATCTTGAGGAAATAAAGGGTCTCTCATGCCAGAAATAGATACAGCTAAACCGTCAAATTCATTACTGAACCAATCCTGAGCTTTTTGCGAAATTTCAGCACCTTCTTTTTTCTGATTGTTAGGAAATATTTCAGGCATTACTCTAAGTGCAACCTTACTTTCATAATTATCGAAAGGAGCATGATAATTGTTACATTCTTTTAAACTAAGTATTTTATTAGTTCTTGCCATTACAGCTCTAACATTTAAATCTGGATTATCCTTTATATACTGTCTCCAATCAGTATAACTATCTGACATTAAGTTGTTTCCTGTAGCAAGTGTAGTATTATGAATTATTATTCCATCAAATAAGTCTGGCATCTCCATAGGAATAGTTAAACCTAAAAAACCTCCCCATTCATGAACTACTAGAACTATATTTTTAAGTTTTAATCTCTCTATCATACAAATAAGAGATTCTCTTAAAGAATTAAAACTATAAGCTGCTTCATCAAGAGGTTTATCCGATCTACCAAAGCCTGGCATATCAAATGCTACCGCTCTGTAATTTAAGTTATTAATTTCTTTTATAAAATGTCTCCACATGTAAGACCACGTTGGAGAACCATGTAGCAATAGAAATGTTAAATCTGAATCTTTATTTCCAGTATCAATATATGCCATTCTCATTTCGTTGTAATCTTCAAAACCCGCTATATTTTTTTCATACTTAGCTTCATATGGAAAATCAGGTAAATTAGATAATTTTTCTATATTAGGTGTATTAATTTTTTTCATATTACCTCTATTAATATTTATTTTTATTTAAACGAACATCATTATTATTAGAAGGTAAGGAAACTTTTAAACCGTCTAATTTTTCTGTTAAAACTATCTGACATCCTAACCTTGAAGTTACTGTTAGTCCAGTAGCCAAATCTAACATATCTTCTTCATCCCAAGTCGGTTCTTCTAGTTGACTATACCATTCCTTATCTACAACAATATGGCAAGTAGAGCAAGCGAGAGAGCCCTCGCATGCCCCTTCAATATCTATTCCGTTATTCTGAGCAATTTCTAGGATAGTTAATTCATTACTTTTTTCTTTAACTACAATTTCTTTATCATTATTTTTAAAAATTATTCTAGGCAAAAGTAATTCCTTATTATTTCCTCAATATATCAATTTTATTACAAATAATTTTTGCTGCTTCATCTATATCTTCAATATTAGATTCTAAACCAACTGAAATTCTGAAAGATGATAATGCTTCTTCTTTAGTTAATCCTATAGAGGAAAGAACATAAGAAGGTTCAATATTTCCCGTTGTACACGCAGATCCTGTTGAAAAAGCTACATAATCACCTAGAGATTCTGTTAATTCTGCAGCATTAATTCCTTTAACATAATAATTTAAATTATTTGGCAAACGATTTTTACTTAAAGCTGGACCATTTAGTTGCATTTTTTTATCTAATTTTAAAAAATTATTATGAAGTCTGTCTCTAAAAAGCTTTAATTTACTAATATTATTATTTAAATTTTTATCTATAATTTCCATTGCTTCACTAAAGCCTACTACAAGAGGAGTAGGCAAGGTGCCTGAACGCATTAATCTTTCCTGTCCACCTCCATCAATTTGTGGAAATAATCTTACTCTTGGCCTTCTTCTTACAAATAAACAGCCAATTCCCTTTGGCCCATATAGTTTATGACTTGATATACTCATCAAATCTAAGCCTAAAGAATTAACTTTTACATCAATATTTCCTATTGCTTGTGCAGCATCAGAATGCAACCAAACATTATGTTTCTTACAAATTTTAGCAATTTTCTCTATTGGCTGAATAACACCAATCTCATTATTTGCTAACATTATAGAAACTAAAGCTACCTCATCATCAATTTTATCTTTTAATTGACGTAGATTAACTTCTCCGTCTTCATTAACTTTAATTACAATAACTTCGGCACCAATTGAAGTTAGAGAATTAGAAGCCTCTATAACGCATTTATGTTCTGTAGAAGCAATAATTATTTTTTTTCTATTATGATTCTTAAATCTATATAAAAAAGAACCTTTAATCGCTAAATTATTAGATTCAGTTGCTCCAGAAGTAAAAATTATTTCTTCTGGATCTGAACCAATAACTTTAGCAATTTTTTTTCGACCATTTTCTATTGCCTCAGAAGCTTTAATTCCATATTTATGATTTGAGGAATGAGGATTACCGTAAACTTCAGAGAAATAAGGTATCATTTTTTTTACCACATCACTATTTGTTGGAGTAGTTGATTGATAATCTAAATAAATAGGTTTCATGACATAATTTTCTTTTTTCTAGATAATTTATTAATTACCTTTTTTAAAATAGTGCAGAAAGATAATATTTCACTTTTATTTAAACTTCTACATAAACTAATTCTAATTGCACCATTAACTATATCATTTTCTAGGCCCATTGCCTTTAAAACATGACTTTCACTTACCTTACCAGATGAACATGCTGAACCTGAGCTTACTTCATATCCTTCAATATCTAAAGCTATGACTATACTTTCAGCTGAAACATTTTTAAAAGCTATTAATGAAGTATTTGCAACTCTGGATGCATTTTTACCTATAATCATAGCTTTTGGTATCATTGATACTACTTTCTTTTCTATATAATCTCTAGAAGGACGAGTTTCTACTAAACCTAATTTTTGAGCATATTTTGCTGCAGTTCCAAAACCAATAATTTGGTTAACAGCCTCTGTACCACCTCTGAACCCTCGCTCTTGACCTCCACCCTTAATTATTGGAGACAATAATGAGTAAGTCCTATCACTTACAGCCAAACATCCTATACCTTTAGGTCCTCCTATTTTATGAGAAGAAATTGTAAGTAAATCTATATTAAGATTTTTCATTGAAATATCTATTCTACCGATTGCTTGAACAGCATCAACATGAAAAATAGCTTTATATCTAATACAAATTTCAGAAATCTTTTTTATTGGTTGAATTACTCCTGTTTCATTATTTACTGCCATAATTGAAACAAATGTCTTTTTTTTAAATGATTTCTTTACCATTTTTTCTAGTAATTCTAAATTTACTATTCCTTCTGAAGTTACGGGAATAATGTTAGCGTTAATATTTTGTTTTAAAACTGAGTCATGCTCTATCGATGAAATAAATGTATTCATTTCATGTGAACACCTTAATGCCAAAGTATTTGCTTCTGTAGCACCAGAAGTAAAAATAATATTTTTTGGGTTAGAGTCTATAGTTTCACTAATAAGTTCTCTTGAATCCTCCACTACTTTTCTGGCTTTCCTCCCAGAAGAATGAATAGATGATGGATTACCCATAATCTCAATAGATTTATGCATTATATCTATGACATCTCTAATAATTGGAGCTGATGCATTATAATCTAGATATAAAGTCATATTTAACCTTTTTAACCATGTTATATTAAGATGAATATTATTTTATAAATTCTTTTGCAGGAATACCTACCATAGATGCACCAGTAGGTACATCACTAACAACAACTGCATTAGCGCCTATTTTTGCGTTATCTCCTACTGTTATAGGACCAAGTAATTTTGCACCTGCTCCAATAATTACTCCGTTACCAACTGTAGGGTGTCTTTTAATTTTTTCCGAACTAACTCCGCCTAAAGTTACTTGATGGTATATATGAACATCATTACCTATTTCAGCTGTTTCACCTATAACTACTCCTACACCATGATCTATAAAAAATCTTTTTCCAATTTTTGCAGCAGGATGAATTTCAATAGCAGTTAAAAATCTAGATATATGTGATATAAATCTGGCTATTAAATACAAATGATATCTCCATAGAAAATTAGATAATCTATGAAAAAATAAAGCATGCAAACCTGGATAGCATAAAATAATTTCTAAAAAAGAACGAGCTGCAGGATCCCTTTTTTTTATAGATATAATCTGATCTTTAATAGAATGTAACAATTTAAATCCTTTTTAAAATTAAAATAAATTAATCCTTTATTATAGGTACTAGTTTCTGTATATAAATAATACTTTATTAAAGAATAATTAAATACTACTAATATATAGTTTAAACAAGTTTATATACTATATGGTATATAATATTTTTATTAGCATCAATATGGAATTAATATGCCTGAAATTATTATACCTGGACCTGAAGGAAGATTAGAAGCCAGATATCAAAAAGGGAACTTAAATAACTCTCCACTGTGTGTAGTTTTACATCCTCACCCAAGACAAGGTGGAACTATGAATAATAAGTTAGTTTATAGAACATACCAAGCTTTTAAAAACTCAAATTTTTCTACACTAAGATTTAATTTTAGAGGTGTTGGAAGAAGCCAAGGCGCTTATGACAATGGTGTAGGAGAATTAACAGATGCAGCAGCGGCTTTAGATTGGCTACAAGCGGAAAATCCAACTGCCAGAACTACTTGGATAGCTGGTTTTTCTTTTGGTTCATGGCTAGCACTTCAATTATTAATGAGAAGACCAGAGATTTCTGGCTTTGTTGCAATAAGCCCTCCCGCAAGTTTGTATGACTTCTCATTCTTAGCTCCATGTCCTGCAAATGGACTTATAATCCAAGGTACAGATGATAAAATAGTGGAAGAAGAATGTGTTACAGAACTTGTTGATAAATTAAATAAACAAAAAAATTTAAATATAGAATATAAAAAAATTATTGGAGCAGATCATTTTTTTGCAAAAAATTTAGATGATATTCAAAATAAAATAGAGAAGTATATTAGTAAAAATAATAATTAATCTGGAAAATTTAATAATCCTCCAGAAGCTTCATTTCTTACTCCAGTAATTTTTTCCCAAGTATAAGAAATACTTTTTAAACTTCTAGATGCTAAATAAGCAAAAGCTTGCGCTTCCATAGCATCAGAATCCCAATTTGCATCTAAAGGAAGTATTATTTTATCATATTCTTCTTTTAAACCATTCATTATAGCTTCATTTTTTGACCCACCTCCACAAATATATAAACATTTTGGCCTTAAGGCGAAAAAATTTAGACTTTCTTTTAGTTGTAAACTTATTAATTTAGATAAGGTTGCAGCCTTATCCTCTGGGCATAAATGCTCAATGCATGACTTAATAAAGTTGTTAAAACTACTTTTATCTATAGATTTTGGAGGTAATTTTTTAAACCATTCATTTGTTAGTATAGTATGAATTGAATTTTTATTAATGATACCTTTTAAACTTATTTTTCCATCTTTATCATAAGAAATACCAAAATATTCTTCCATGACCATATCTATAGGACCATTTCCAACTCCTATATCAAAACAATAAGGGATATCGTATTCATTTTCTACATAAGTTATATTAGATACTCCTCCAATATTTAAAAATACACATGGGAATACAGGGTCTTTAGACCCTGCTAAAAGTGTCTTATGCCATATCCCTACTAAAGGTGCACCCTCTCCACCCAAACAAACATCTCTATATCTTAAATTAGATATTACAGGAATATTTACTAGATTAGATAAAGCTTTTCCATTACTTAACTGCCAAGTCCAATTCTCTTGAGGGTTATGAAAAATTGTATGCCCATGCATGCCAATTATATCTATATCTTGTTTTTTAATGTTAAATTCTATCATAAAAGACTTTATACATTTAGCATTAAATTGTGTAATCAAGTTATTTACCTGATTTACATTTTTTCTATATTTAATGAAATCTCTAATACTTTTTTTTAATAGCTTACTATATTCATAAGTATTAAATTGTCGTAGTTTAAATTTATTTAAAGCGTTAGTTCTAATTAAGGCAATATCTAAACCATCTAGTGAAGTTCCACTCATTAGACCCATAGAATTTATACAAGTTTTATTACTTTTCATTAAATAACTATATTTATCTCTTGTTTTCATTAAATATGTCCTTTAAAAAATAAATATTAGTATTTAAGGTTATTTAAAATGGCAGAATATAGTTCAGAATTTATTAAAGAGATTATCTCACGTGGATTTATACATCAAGCTACTGATATAAATAATTTAGATAAAATACTTAGTAAAAAAGAAAATATACCCGCTTATATTGGTTTTGACTGCACTGCATCTAGTCTCCATGTAGGATCACTAATTCAAATAATGCTACTTAGGTGGTTCCAAAAAACTGGACATAAACCTATAATATTACTAGGCGGAGGAACTACATTAGTTGGAGATCCATCAGGAAAAGATGAATCGCGTAAATTATTAACTGATGATATTATTAAAAGTAATTCTCTTGGCATAAAAGAAGTATTTAAGAAATTTATAAATTTTAATGATGAAAATAATTCAGCTATTATGGTAGATAATGCTGAATGGCTTAAAAGTTTAAATTATATAGATTTTCTAAGAGATTTTGGTAAGCACTTTTCTATAAATAGAATGTTAACCTTTGATTCTGTAAAATTAAGATTAGATAGAGAACAAACTCTTTCATTTTTAGAATTTAATTATATGATACTTCAAGCATATGATTTTTATGAATTAAATAAGAGATATGGTTGCTTAATTCAGATGGGGGGTAGTGATCAATGGGGAAATATAATAAATGGAATTGAATTACATAGAAGAGTCATCACTGAAAACTCAAAAGACTCTCTATTTGGACTAACCTCTCCTTTAATAACAACTTCTTCAGGTGCAAAAATGGGTAAAACAGCAAATGGAGCAATATGGCTTAATGCAAATTTATGCTCCCCATGGGATTATTGGCAATTCTGGAGAAATACAGAAGATAAAGATGTTATTAGATTTTTAAAACTTTTTACAGAGATAAGCCTTTATGAGATAAAAAAATTAGAAAAACTAGAAGGCGCAGAAATAAATGATGCTAAAATTATGCTAGCCAACGCTGCAACAACCTTATTACATGGCAAAGAAGAAACTGATAAAGCACTTCTAACTGCAAAAAATATATTCGAAAATAAAGGAAGCGATGCAAACCTTCCTATTCTTGTTTATAATAATACTGATCTGGAAGAAGGTATTTCAATATTAGAATGTTTAATCAATAATAGTTATTTAGCATCAAGTAAAGGTGAAGCTAGACGATTAATTAGAGGATCAGGTGTTAAGCTAAGTGATATTACTATTTCAGATGAAAATTTAAAAATAAATAATTCATATTTTCTAAAAGAGAAAAGAATAAAATTATCTGTTGGTAAAAAAAAACATATCTTAATAGAAAAAAAATAAATTTTTAATTAAAAATATTTCTTATTATACCTGGAGTTAATAAGGTTAAAGGATTTATAAGAATATTTGGTTTATTCCAATCTCCAACAGCCTCGTAATTTATAGCAAAAATTCCTTCATCTTCACGAGCCGTTAATAAATCACCAACTATAGGAATATTATTTAATAAAGAATTAATCTTATAAGCAGGAATTATTGATCCTAATAAATCCATAGACTTTTCTTTACTATTTATTTTTCCTTCAGCTGTTATACCAAGAGAAAAGCCATAAGCTCTAGATTTAGAAATGAAAAACTCATTATCTTTACCAGTAAATTGTGCATCAAATTGTTCAAATTCAATACCATCATTCTCTAATACTTCAGTTATACCAGTTAAAGAAGCAGCTAATAAAAGTTCAGCAAATAAAGGTGCTTTCATTATTTTAAAATTGTCTATGCTTACAGTACCCATAATATTATTACCATTTTCTAAGTTACCTATGAAACCTTCTGAAGATAAAAATCCGTCCTTAAGTTCACTTTTATAATTTAGTAACTCAAAAAACTTTCCTGCATTACTAGCACGAAAATCATATTTTAAAATATTAGAATCATTAATTTTATTATAATTAAATAAAATATTTTCATTCGAATGATATTTACCTTTTATATTTAATAACTTGTGTTTTTTTGAACTCTGGTAAAAAATACTTCCATTATTAATAATAATATCTTTAATAAAAAATTTATCTAAATTTGCATTAACTAAAATATCTAAAGATGAATTATTTCTATATGTATTTCCAAGAAATAAATCTAAATCAAGTGTACCTGAATGAATGTCAATTTCATATGAGCCAGCTCTATAATTTAAATCTAAAGATAAATTATTTCGATCAAATATTAATTTATTAAACTTTATACTATAGTTGTCATCTAAATTACCTAAATTAATAGTCAGATCAAAAATATTTTCCATATTAGTATAATAAAAATTCATATTATTAAATTTAAATGTATTATTTAAAACACCATTAAAGTTTATTAGAGCATTTTCTTTCAAATTTTTCTGATATTTTATAAAGGGAATGGAAAAAGAAGTATCAGTTAAATTAATATTACAGTCATAATTTATATTATCTATATTTTCAATTGAACATTTTAATAAAGCATTGCCTGTAAAATATTTTATCAATTCAATATTCTTAATAAGATTATTAGATAAAAGAAAATCAAAATTTATTATAGGTGAATTCGTTTTATGTTTATGGTAACTAAAATTTATTTCTGATAGATTATTATTAATTTTACCTAATACCGTTCTTTTATTATTGTTAAAATAAACTTCATATTCTAGTTCATTTAATATTAAATTATCATTTAATAAATTAATATTATTTAGAAAAATTAAATTTCCTTTGATAGATCCAAATACCTCTCCTTTCGTATCAAATAATTGTGATAAATTTAAATTGGCATCAAAATTTACTATATCATTTGATTTAATTGGAAATTTTTTAATAACTTTGAAGAAATCATTTTGCTGAATAAAACTTTGAAATAACTTATATTTTGCATTTAGTGAAAATGATAATTTATTTACTTTACTATCTCTTTGGTAATTATATTTTATATTTTTAAAATTAATCCCTGCGTTAGAAGTATCATTAATAGTTAATACAACTGAATTTAAGGTATTATTTTCAATAGTAAGCTCTGCATTTCCATTTATATTAGTAAAAATATCTAAATTATATTTAGACTCATCTATATATACGTAATCATTTAATTTTATATTTCTAAAAGATAGCGTGGTACTAATATCTTTATCATTTAGGCCATATTCATTAGTGATTAATATACTGCTATCTTTATAGGAGTTATTTTTTATATTTAAGTTGAGTTCATTTATTTCAAATATATTTTGTTGATATTTATAGATAACACTTAATTGTAATAATTTAATTTCAGGAAATTTAATAATTTGTATTCCATTGAAATCAATCTTGTTAACTAAATTAAAAAAAACATCAGATGACTCTATGATAATATCTATAGTTGATAATAGTCTGTTTATAAAATTAAAATTAATCTCTCCATTAATAGATCCTGTTAGATTAAAATTATCATTATTTACAAATTCTTTTATTATTGAGTCATTAAGATTGAAATCTTGAAACTTTAAATTAATTATATCTCTTCCATTAGATCTTAATGACTTAAAAGTGAAAAGCTTCTCTATTTTTTGAAAATAATTATCTTTATAATTAAAAGAACCATTAATATTGACATTTTTTACACCTTTTTTATGCAAACTAATTTTTGAAAAATTATATTTATTTTCAGCGACTTCGACATTTATTCTTCCATTACTTAAATCCAAGTTTTCGGTAATGTTCAATATATTATCAAAGTAATTAGAACTAAAAGTAGTGACTTTTTCTTCTTCACTTACATAATCAATTGAAACATTGTTTATATAAATACTATTAAATTTAGCAACTCTATTAATGATACTATTTATGCTAATGTTAAATTCTGCATATTCAATTTCTAAATTTTTGTAAAAGTTTATTTTTTGAATAGTAAAATTTTTTACTTTAATATTATAATTATTTTGTAAACTAATATTATTTATTTGTAATTCTTCAAAAGAAACTTCTTCATTAAAATACCAACTCAATAATGTAGAAATATATTTATTTTCATCTTTTATAGTTATAGATTTGCTGGCTAGAATAACTATACATAATACTGTTATAGAAAGAGAGCATAATGCTATAATTGAAGAAATTAATATAAACACCTTTTTAAATATATTAAAAATCAATTTATACATAATAAAAAATTTCATAATTATTAAACTTTTTTAGTTCTATAAGAATATATTATATGTTAATTACATTACTAAATATATATAATTAAAGGAGATAAAATGCCAAAAATATCGGAAGGCATGAAAGCGCCATTAATAAATCTTCCTAGAGATGGAGGATCAACTATTAATACTTCTAAAGTTAAAAATCCATATATTATTTATTTTTATCCTAAAGATGATACGCCTGGGTGTACTAAAGAAGCTATTGGATTTACCGAAAATATAAAATTTTTTAATGATAATGATATAACCGTAATTGGTATATCTAAAGATACTGTAGAAAAACATGATAAATTTATAAATAAACACAATTTAGATATTATTCTAGGTTCAGACGTTAATGGTGATGCTTGCGAAAGCTATGGCGTGTGGGTTGAAAAGTCTATGTATGGAAGAAAATATATGGGAATAGAAAGAGCTACTTTTTTAGTCTCTGCTGATGGTAATATTTATAAAATATGGAATAAAGTTAAAGTTAAGAATCATATTGAAGATGTTATAAAAACATCTAGAGAAATGTTACAAATTAATAATTAAGGTTTTTTTTTGCAAGAGATGCTTCTAAAAAATCATCAATATTGCCATCTAAAATAGATTGAAAATTTGAACTTTCTTTATTTGTTCTCAGGTCTTTAACAAGTTGATATGGTTGTAAAACATAAGATCTTATTTGATGTCCCCAACCAATTTCTGTTTTATTATCTTCCGTTTTTGCTTTTTCA
>JAYGEJ010000027.1:0-3730 GCA_046582425.1 Alphaproteobacteria bacterium | reverse complement strand
AGTATTTGAAGCAAGTATAGCCCCTTCTTTTGCCAAATTATCTATTTTTGTAAATATTTCTTTTTTAATTTCCATTTCTTCAAAAACAGCCTCAATTACTATATCTGCTTCTTTTATTACATCCCAGTCAAGAGTAGGAGTTAGAAGACTCATTCTTTTATCCATATTTTCTTGAGATAATCTCCCCTTAGATACAGTTGCAGCATAATTATTTTTAATTATATTCATACCTTTATCAAGAAACTCAGATGTTGTTTCTATAATGCTTACTGGGATGCCTGCATTAACAAAGCTCATAGCTATACCACCGCCCATAGTTCCACATCCTATAACAACAGCTTTATTGATAGGTCTTAGTGGTGTATTCTTATCCATCCCAGGAATTTTATTAGCCATTCTTTCAGAGAAGAAAGAATGAATTAATGCTTCTGATTCATCAGAGTCGTGACATAATTTAAATAAATCTCTTTCATTTTTTATACCTTCTTCAAAATTAAGGTCTACTGCACCTCTTACAGCTTCTATACAGCGAAGTGGGCCTTTACGCCCTCTAAGTCTAGGAGTAATTTTTTTAATAGCATTATCAAATATATCTGGAGATATATTAGAAATTTTCTCAGTTCTCTCTCTTGACTTAGGATGAGTATTATTACTTAGAATTTTTTTAGCAAAAATAATAGCGTTATCTATTAGTTCTTCATGTGAAACATTATTATAAATTTCTGAAACTAAACCTACTTCCATAGCTTTCTCTGCAGGAATAGGATTGCCGCTAGTTATCATTTCTAAAGCTAACTCAGGTCCTACTAATCTAGGTAATCTTTGCGTTCCTCCTGCTCCCGGCAATATACCTAACTTTACTTCAGGCAATCCAAGAAGGGTTTTAGAATTGGCTACACGATACTGACACCCCATAGAAACTTCGAGACCTCCCCCTAGAGGAGTTCCATGTAAAGCAGCAATGGTTGGCTTATTACTATCTTCGTATTCAAATATGACTGAATTTAAATCAGGATCCATTGTAGGTTTTCCAAATTCTGAGATATCAGCGCCTGCCATAAATGTTCTTCCTCCGCCAGTCACAATTACTGCTTCAGCTGCAGAATCATTTAGAGCTTCTTTTAAGCAGTCCGACAAACCGGCTCTTACGGCTTGGGATAATGCATTTACCGGAGGATTATTTACAGTAATAATTCCTATATTTTCTCTAAGCTCATAAGTAACTGGACCGCTCATATTTAACTCCCTCAAGTTTTTCTTATTCAAAATTATTTCAGAAATTTGATTATACTTTATGTACAATAACTAGACAACATCAATTTTAAAGAAAATATAAATGTTTTTGGTCTAAAATAATTAGTTCTTATTTCTTTAAGCTTTTTCTTACATATTTTAACTAGATAAGTTAAACACATAATTACGTGGGAACGTATGTGCGGTTGGTAAGCACGGGGACGTAGCTCAGCTGGATAGAGCAATTGATTCCTAATCAATAGGTCGGAGGTTCGAATCCTCTCGTTCCCACCATTTAAACTTTTACTGATTAATGATTACAAAAAATAATTAAATTTAAGATTTTCTCTAAATATTATTAACACATCATTAACACATAGGGAGTAAACAAAAAGTTCTTAATATGTATTTATCTATTGGAATTAGAATATGACTTATAAAAATCTTGAGTTTATTATCTTGTTAGTAATAATATTTAAAAATAATATACATTCTTTATTTAGGTTTATTATATGATTCAAAAAGATAAAAATATTGAATTTTGGTTTTCTATAGGAAGTACATATACATACTTAACTGTGAGAAGAATTAGAAAAGTCATTAAGGAAAGTAATTTAAGCATTAAATTTCAACCCTTTAATGTAAGAACAGTAATGTTAGAAATGGAAAATATTCCCTTTCCAAAATCAAAAAAAATCAAAGTTGATCATATGTGGAGAGATATACAAAGAAGAGCAGAATTTTATAATATGGATATTCCTGAATTGCCAATTTCATATCCTTTAAAAAATATGGATCTCGCTAATCATATAGCACTAGTAGGTATAAAAGAAGGATGGTGCTTAGATTATTTAGAATTAACATATTATAATTGGTTTATAAATAAACAACCTGCAGGAGAAGAAGAAAACCTAATTAACACTTTTAAAAAATTAAATTTAGATTATGAAGTAATTAAAAATAAAGCAAACGCAGATGATATTAAAAATAATTTAATAGAACAAACTAATCTTGCAATATCCAAAGGCGTATTTGGATCACCTACCTTCATAACAGAGAAAGAAATATTTTGGGGAGATGATAGATTAGAGGATACTATTAAATGGCAGAATAAATAGTATTCAAGTATATCTTAATAACACAAAAATGAATCTGCCTCTAAAGACAACTTTATCAAAGTATCTGGCATGGCAAACTCCGCATTATATCCTTCTAAAATAGTATCATCATATCCTCTTGCTTTTGCTGACATTCCAGAAACATAAATTTTTGTATTTGATTTCTTAAGAAGATCTAAATGTTCTTTTACATCTCCTGTTCCTTGTCCTACTATCAATCCTTTTTCTTTACAACTAATAAGATGTACTCCATCTGCCGCCATAAATATTTTAACTTCATGTCCTTCTTTTTGAGCAGTAACTGCGACTAATAATCCTAGTGTTGCCTTATTTTTTAGTTCTGGTCCGCTATGTATATGAATATAAACTTTTGCCATAAATATAATCCTTAATTAATTTTTATAATCTTTAGTTATTATTAAATTATAACACATAATAAAATATACTTTTTACTCGCTTTAAACAGTCAAATTATATTCCTATTTAATTCTTCTCCACACTCTCTGAGCATACTTCTTATCTAAACCCCACTCCGTATCAGTATATATTAAATTATCTTTATTTAATAACCATGTTTGAGAACCATTATTTGCAGATAATAACAACTCTTCACCTTTCAGTTCTAAGTCATATATTCTGTTACCTTCCCAGGGTAATTTAGAATTAACTGTTTTATTGTCATCCTGAATTATCAATACTTTAAATTCATTATATTTATAACTAAATTTATCTGCTTCTAATATATTTGTTCCCCAACCAATTACTTTAACAGTTTTTTTATTATTTATGCTATTATCTAAGGTGAATGCTATTTTACCTTTAGATACAACAAGAGTACCTGCAACATCAGGGTATTTATAAATTAGTTCTTCATCTACCCAAGTTTCTAATTCATACATTCCATAAAGTAATTGATTAATTTTTTCTACTTTGCTGTCATTTGCAATTGCTAATGAAGAAGTAAGAAAAAATACTGCTAATAAAAAATATTTAATATATTTCATTTTAATTTTTCCTAATTAATTTTATATATTTAGTTATCATAAAAAATTTAACACATCTCGTTCCATCATTTAATATTTTTAATTAATAAAATAATTTATCTAATGTCACGCCTATTTCTTTATTTAATACCTTGTCAGAAATTGAGTCTAATTCAGTTGGTTCTCGATTAATAATTATTAATTTTGCCCCATTTTTTTTTGCTAGTATAGGTAATCCAGCAGCTGGATAAACTTTAAGAGATGAGCCAATTGCAATAAATAGGTCGCATTCTATGGATGCTTTTTCTGCAATTTGCATTTCCTTAATAGGCATAGGTTGTCCAAATGATATAGTAGCAGACTTTATTATTCCATTACACTCAATACACTTAGGTG
>JAYGEJ010000142.1:0-3927 GCA_046582425.1 Alphaproteobacteria bacterium | reverse complement strand
AGCATTGGCATTGAGTTAACTACAACAGCTCCAACTTTTGTTGCTGCTAACCAGCAAGCAACCATTGCAGGGTTATTGGCAGAACGAATTAAAATACGATTACCAGGTTTTACGTCATAGTTATCAACTAAAGTATTGGCTAATCTATTTGTCCAATCCATTAGCTCTTTATATGTTCTTCTTCTGCCATTTCCTATTAAAGCTATATGATCACCAAAACCTTTTTCTACCATAACATCTGTTAATTCTTCAGCCACATTTAAAAAGCTTGGATAATTATACTTATCTAGTAAAAAATCAGGTAGCATAGATTCTTCTGGTAAGTTATCACGAGAAAAAGTGTCAATATGTGCGCTAGGTCCTAACATTATGATTCCTAATTAATTTCCTTTAAATTTTGGCTTTTCTTTAGCTATAAAGGCTTCATAAGCTCTTTTAAAATCTCCAGTTTGCATACAAATAGCTTGGGCTTGAGCCTCAGACTCTATAACTTGCTCAATAGACATAGACCACTCTTGGGCTAACATAGTCTTAGTCATCATGTTACCAAAAGTTGGTCCATTTACTATATTATTTGCTAATTCCAAACTGGAACTTGATAGCTCTTCAG
Source organism: Alphaproteobacteria bacterium (assembly GCA_046582425.1). Classification (GTDB taxonomy): domain Bacteria; phylum Pseudomonadota; class Alphaproteobacteria; order TMED109; family TMED109; genus TMED109. Next base: position 3,317 of record JAYGEJ010000142.1, on the reverse strand, counting down.
GGGAAACTACTTTATTATAAAAACCCCATTTATCTCCTTCTGTTGAAGACATAACTCTTCCAGTATACAAAAGTTCAGCAGCTCTTCCCTGTCCAATTAATCTTGGCAAAATTGAACAAGCACCCATATCACAACCTGCTAAACCTACTCTAGTAAATAAAAATGCGGTCTTGGCATTAGTACTAGCTATTCTAATATCAGAGGCCATAGCTAATATTGCACCTGCACCTACACATATTCCATCAATTGAGGCAATAATTGGTTTTTGACAATTTATCATTGCTTTTATTACATCGCCGGTCATTCTAGTAAAATTTAAAAGCTCTTTCATCGACATTTTAACAAGAGGACCAATTATATCATTTACACTTCCTCCAGAACAAAAATTTCCTTCATTTGAGCCTAAAATTATTGCATGAATATCATCACAATAAGCTAAATCTCTAAAAACATCTCTTAACTCTGCATAACTCTGAAAAGTTAAAGGGTTTTTTTGTTCCGCTCCCTTAAAACTTATTATTGCTATTCCATTATCTGTGGAATAATTAAAATGCTTAGCTTTATAATCAATCATATCCATATTTAACTCCTGTTAATTTCAGATATAGAATCCAGCAAATCAATTAATACATGTGAATCTTGTTCTGATACATTTTTTAACATTACATTTATCCATGCTTCATGAGCACCTGCATATTCTTCAAATTGTCTAATGCCTTTATTAGTCAACTTCACCAAATTAGACCTTCTGTCTCCTTCTATCGCAACCCTTAGAACGTGCCCCTCTTTTACTAGACGATCTATAATGCCAGTAATATTTCCATTTGAGACCTTCAACACTCCAGAAATTTCATTCATTTTAAGACCACTTGATGATCTATATAAAGCTGACATAACATCAAATCTTGGCAGAGTAGTATTATGCTCATCACGAAGCTTTTCTTTTATTTGTTTTTCTATTAAATTTGAAGTTTTAAGAATTTTTAACCAAGTCCTTAATCTACTTTTAGAAACCCCTGACACAACATTTTTATCTAATTTATTCATATTTCACCGCCTGAAACAGGAATATTTTGGCCATTAATTGACTCTGAATGCTTGTCGCATAGCCAAGAAACGACTTCAGCAATTTCAATGGGTTTAATTAATCTCTTTTGAGGATTAGATTTAACTAATTCACTTATAGCATCTTCTTCAGAAATATTTGTAATTTCTGTAATGTTTTTAATTGTTCTATCTGTCATTGGTGTATCGACATAAGAAGGACATATTGAATTAACAGTAATACCTTTATTGGCTAATTCTAAAGCAAGAGATTTGGTTAAGCCTATTACAGCATGTTTTGAAGCTGAATATGCAGAAACATAAGAATACCCTTTTAATCCTGCTGTTGAAGCAATTGAAATCATGCGTCCCCATTTATCAGATTTCATATCTGTTAGTGCATGCTGAAAAGAATTAAATACTCCGATTAAATTAACATCTATTAATGAGGTTATATCTTGTACCGACATTTTATGAAAAGGTTTACTAGATGCTATACCAGCATTAGCAATAACTATATTTATATTTCCGTATTCAGACCTTATATCATTATAACAGCCTTCTACCTCTTCTGAATTAGATACATCACATACTCTCCAATTAATATTTTTATGCTTAGCCGAAACTTGTTTTAATGGTTTATCTCTCCTGCCTAATATGGTTACTAAACAAGAATTTTCTGCAAGCTTTAATGCGATAGCTTCTCCTACACCTGAACCACCTCCTGTAACTACAGCATGTTTATTTTTTAAAGTCATGTATTAGTTATCCTTCTCCTGTTCATTCTCTCTATCAGCCAACCTCCATGTTTGATCTCGTCCTGCTAGATATGGTTTAGGCCAATTTTCTTGTCTATCACCAATACTTGCTGCGGCATGAAGTGTCCAATATGGGTCAGATAAGTGTGGTCGGGCTAAACATACTAAATCTGCTCTGCCCGCCATAAGTATTGAATTAACATGGTCTGCCTCATAAATATTTCCAACAGCCATAGTCTTAATACCCACTTCGTTTCTAATTCTATCAGAAAAAGGAGTTTGAAACATTCTACCATATACTGGACTAGCATCTTTTGAAGTTTGACCAGAAGATACGTCTATTATATCTATTCCTATATTTTTAAACATTTTTGCTATTTCAACAGAATCTTTAGGTGTAATTCCATCTTCTCCTAACCAATCATTTGCTGATATTCTAACAGACATAGGTTTCTCTTTTGGCCAATTTACCCTCATTGCTGTAGCTATTTCTAAAGGATAACGCATCCTATTTTCTAACGTTCCTCCGTATTTATCTTTTCTAATATTTGATTTTGGCGAAATAAATGAAGATATTAAGTAACCATGAGCAGCATGTAATTCTATCATATCAAAACCTGCTCTATTTGCCATTTTCACTGAAGAAACAAATTGTTTTAATACTTTTTGCATTTGTTTTTCAGTCATCTCCTCAGGTACAGCATTTTTTTTACTCCACGGAATAGCTGAAGCAGAAACTAGTGACCAATTATCTTTTTTAAGAGGTGCATCCATTTCTTCCCATCCTACTTGTGTGGAACCTTTGCGACCAGAATGACCTATTTGACAACATATTTTAGCGTCTGTTTCTAGATGTATAAAATCAACTATTTTTTTCCAAGCTTCTTCATGTTTATCGGAATATAGTCCTGGACATCCCGGAGTAATTCGGGCTTCTGGAGATACGCATGTCATTTCAATATATACTAATCCTGCTCCACCTTTCGCTCTTTCTCCATAATGAACTAAATGCCAATCGTTAGGACAACCATCTATTGCCTTATATTGTGCCATAGGAGATACAACTACTCTATTCTTTAACTGTAACTCTCTTAATTTTAAAGGAGCAAACATTGGAGCTCTTATATTTTTATTACTTTTAGAATTATTTTGACTTTGAAACCATTTCTCAGCTTCATTTAACCAAATAGAATCACGTTCTCTTAAATTTTCATGGCTAATTCTTTGAGATCTAGTTAATAAAGAATATTTTAATTGTATAGGATCTAAATCTAAATATCTTTCTACATCTTCAAACCACTCTACAGAATTTCTAGCAGCTGATTGAAGTCTCAATACCTCTAATTTTCTCTCTTCCTCATACTTTTCAAAAGCTTCACTATAATTTTTTGCTTTAAATAAATTATTTGAAAGAGAAATTGCACTTTCTAATGCTAATTTGGTACCAGAACCTATTGAAAAATGTGCTGTAGCTGCAGCATCTCCAAGTAAAACTATATTTTCATGACTCCATTT
>JAYGEJ010000125.1:0-1715 GCA_046582425.1 Alphaproteobacteria bacterium | reverse complement strand
TAAATATTATCTAATATCTTAACTTTATTATATTAACTTTAAATATGTTTTTGGGAGAAAAGAATGTCTAAATTTAAAATATTACTATCAGTGCTTATAGCATTTTTTGTATATTCAAAATGCGTAGTAGCTGATGATATTGAAGATCGTGTTAAAGAATTAGAAGCAAAAATTGCTCAAATGGAGAATAAAGGTGGAAGTAAAGCAGAGGGATCATCTGGAAGTACTAAAATATATGGAAATGAATTTAATCCATCTATAGGGATAGTTCTAAACGGAAAGTATAACAATTTCTCTATGAAATCTGCAGAACCCGCAGTTAAAGGTTTTGTTATAGGACATGAAGGAGAGCGTGGCCGTGAAGGATTACAACTTGGTGAATCTGAACTGAATTTTTCTAGTAATATTGATGATAAATTTTATGGAAGTATGACTGCAGCAATAGTCAAAGAGGACGGAGAAGATAAGGTAGAATTAGAAGAAGCTTATTTAATGACTATGCCTAACTTTAATTTTCCTGATGGAATGAGCCTTAAAGCAGGAAAAGCATTTTGGACTTTAGGTTATTTAAATGAACATCATGTTCATGCTGATGACTTTGCTAACAGACCACTTCCTTATAGAGTATATTTAAATAAAGGTTGGAATGATGAGGGCGCTGAAATTTCCTATACTCTTCCAACAGATTACTATGCTGAAATTGGTGGTGGAGTTTTTCGTGGTGATGATTATCCTATTAAAGGTGGAGATGGAGAAAGTCCAGGAGCAATGTCTGCATACGCTCGTATAGGGGGAGATATAGACCAAGATCAAAATTGGCGATTAGGTGTTTATTACGTAGATGGTGATAATTCTGGTGGTCGTGCTGGTAATGATAGTGATAATACTTTTATAGGAGACTCTACTCTATATGTAACAGACTTTAGATATTCTTTAGCTCCAACAGGTAACGTTAGAGAGCAAGAGTTGACCTTACAAGGTGAGTTTTTTGCACGAAATGAAGATGGAACTTATGATGATGTAGTATTTAATGGTACTTCATATGGTTGGTATGTTCAGAGTGTTTATAAACTTAACTCTAGATGGCGTGGAGGTGTACGCTATAGTCAAATGGAGACTGCAGGCGTCCCTACAGGTTTAATAGGTACGAATATGGATGGTGAAGGTTTTGACCCGACTTCTATTGCAATAATGACTGATTGGACTAATAGTGAATTTAGTCGAGTTAGATGGCAAATTAATCAAGATAAATTAGCAAGTGGTTCAACTGATAATCAATTTACAATGCAATATATTATTAGTATTGGTGCACATGGAGCTCATAAATTCTAGTTATAATTGCCAATTAGTAACAACTAATAAAAAATTATCACGCCTTCAATATTATTTAGGCGTGATTTTTTTTATACTTACCTTAAATTATCGGAGATAAAATGTTAAAAAATCTATTAGTATTATTGTTAGTACAATTTATATTTTCTTCAACATTGTATGCAAATGATAAATTAAATATATTTGCATGTGAGCCAGAATGGAAGTCACTTGCTGAAGAAATAGGGGGTGAACAAGTTAAAGCTATATCTGCTACTCATGCAAAACAAGACCCTCATCATATTAGAGCGAGACCTAGCTTAATTGCTAAAATCAGACGAGCAGATTTGATTTTTTGCTCAGGTGCTGGATTAGAAGTAGGATGGTTGCCAATATTATTACAG
>JAYGEJ010000065.1:0-2639 GCA_046582425.1 Alphaproteobacteria bacterium | reverse complement strand
TTTTTCTATTTCTTTTTTATTTTTTAATTCTTTAGGAGAAGCTTGTAACGCTCTATCAAAATTATCTAATACAGAAAAAAAGCCTCGTGCTAAATTGGAAGCTCCATATCTAGCATTTTCTTGTTTCTCTTTTTCCATTCTCCTTCTCATGTTTTCTACATCAGCTAATGCTCTTAATTTAGAATCATTCTCTTCTGCTAATTCTTTCTTAAGCGCTTCTATTTCTTCTGAAATATTATTTTTATTTTCATTAAGAGAGATGTCTTCTTTTGAGTCTATTTCTTCAGCATCTTCTTTTAATACCGTTTTATTATTTTTAGTCTTTTTTGTCATAAGAGCTCCTATTAATATTTAAAATAAATATTGTGATTCAATACTATATATACAAGTAATTATTTAAATAACTTTGAAATTGCCTTGGCAGTAAAGTCTACCATAGGAATAATTCTTCCGTAATTTACTCTGATAGGCCCTATCACACCTATTGCCCCTAAAGTTTTGGCCTTACTCTTGTTATCCTTAGCCTTAAATGGAGCCAAAATCATAGAGCAACCAGAATAATCAAACAATTTATTATCCGCCCCAATGAAAACATGAACACCCGTTCCAGATAAAGAGTTTTTTAATAATTCTGTTAATGTTTTTCCTTGTTCTATTTTCTCAAATAATTCATTTATTTTTTTGAAATCCTCCTGAGTACTTATATCGTTATAAATATTATTTTTACCTGTAACTATTAATGACGGATAATCCATATCTCCAGTCTTTATAGCTAGGCCAGCCTTTATAACTTTTTCAGAAACTATATCTATTTCCTTTTTATGACCAAGTAAATCTTCTTCAATTGTATTTTTAACGTCTTCAAGTGTGCCTCCCGCAAGCCGAGAATTTAAAAAATTTGATGCTTCTATTAAATTTACTACGGGAGTGCCCTTAGGGATATCTATTATTCTATTTTCCACAAGGCCAAAAATATCAACAATAACAACTAAAGCTTTAGAATTATCTAATGGAACAAACTCTATATGTTTTATTGCTCTTTCTAAGGTTGGTGCCATCACTAAACTAACACAATTTGATAGCCCTGATAAAGCATTAGAAGTTTCACTCAAAATATCTTTTAGGCTTTTACCTGTTCCTACTGATAACGCTTCAATACTATTTTTTTCATCACTTGAGATGTCACCTACTTGTAACAAACCATCGATAAAAAGTTTTAAACCAGTTTCAGTTGGCAACCTACCGGCAGAAATATGAGGAGATTTTAATAAATTTAATCCCTCTAAATTTGACATTACATTTCGAATTGTTGCAGAGGCTAAAGACGGTGACAGTTTTTTAGATAAAGTTTTAGAGCCAATAGGGTTGCCTGTCTCTATATAAGACTCAACTATATACTGCAGAATCTTTCTTGAACGACTATCTAATGAAGATAATAATGCTGTATTATTTTTTATATTATTCAATAATTTTTTCTCACATAGTATTATACTATATAATTATAATATTTAATGAGGAAGTAATAAATGAATAATATCATATTCAAGAGAGTGTCTGGAAGAGAACTAAACCAAGCCAGAAAAGTAAAGATAATTAAGAATTACATTAAAAATGCTGATGCTTCTTGCCTAATTAATATTGGAGAAACAAGTGTAATTTGTACAGCTTCAGTAGATAAAAAAGTTCCTCATTGGCTAAAAGATTCTGGTGAAGGCTGGCTTACGGCAGAGTACAGCATGATACCAGCCTCAACACATACTAGAAACAATAGAGAATCCTCCAGAGGAAAACAAAGTGGTAGGACTTTAGAAATCCAGAGATTAATAGGAAGATCTCTAAGAGCATCTCTAGATTTAAAGAAGCTTAATGAATTACAAATTAAAATAGATTGCGATGTCATAAATGCAGATGGTGGCACTAGAACAGCCTCTATTACAGGCGGTTGGGTAGTATTAAATTTATTAGTTAAATCTTTATTAAGTAAAAAAATTCTTAAAAAAAACCCTATTATAGATCAAATATCTGCTATATCCTGTGGGATCTTTGAAGGATTAGAAATGCTTGATTTAGACTATTACGAAGATAGTAATACTCAAATAGATGCAAATTTTATTATCTCCAAATCTAAAAATCTCATAGAGGTACAAGCTACAGCTGAAAAAGGTAACTTTAGTAAAAAACAACTAAATACATTAATAGATCTGGCTTATAAAGAATGCGATAACTTATTTAAAATACAGTTAGAAGTTATTAAACAATGATAAATAGAATTGAACTACCAGAAGAAATAATAATAGCTAGCCAAAATCCTGGAAAAGTAAAAGAGATAAATATTTTACTAAATGATATTGGGATAAAAGCTTATCCTATTTCTCTATTTTCAGATGTTGAGCCAATAGAAGATGGTAATAGCTTTGCTGAAAACGCTTTAATAAAAGCACGTAATGCTAAAAAATTATCTAATAAGACATCTTTAGCAGATGATTCTGGATTGTGCGTAGAAGCTCTTGATGGCGCTCCAGGAATTTATTCTGCGAGATGGGCAGGTTTAGAAAAAGATTTTGACCTAGCAATGTCTATAATAGAAGAAAAGCTCCAAGGAGTTGATAATAAAAAAGCTTATTTTGTTTGTGCCTTAG